>JALSQH010000128.1 GCA_026985515.1 bacterium | reverse complement strand
GTAGGAGTACCTCAAGACAGTGTACCTCCCGGTAATGTGAGCAATTTTCACATAGATGTATTACCAGAGGGGAATGCTCTGAAACTGGTGTGGACCAAACCTTCCGATACTGATCTGGCAGGAGTAAAAATATTGCGAGGCGATAATAATTACCTCCCCGGTGGAGTTAATGATCCCAATGCGGTGGATTTAGGCACAGTGTATCCATACACCACTGAGTTTGAGGATGATGGTCTGACTGATGGTGAAACATATTGCTACAGGATCTTTGCATTTGACGAAGTCCCAAACTATTCATCAGGATCACAGACTGTCTGTGCAACTCCTTCCGATTCACGGGCGCCCGGGGAAGTGTACGGACTGAATGTTACTGTAGTGCCAGAAGGAAATGCACTTAAAATCTCCTGGAGTGAACCGTCAGATTCTGATTATGAGGGAGTTAAGGTTTTGCGGGGGGATAACAGTTACTGTCCCGCATCGGTTAATGATTCAAATGGAACGCTGGTTGGTGATTTTACAAAAGGAACAGCTTACTTTGAAGATACGGGTCTCACTGATGATGAAGAATACTGTTACACCTTTTTCACCTATGATGAGGTGCCCAATTATTCCAGTGGTGCCACAGTTAAGGGTACCCCGCATGATAGTGTACCTCCTGCCCCTGTGGTGGAGGCAAGAGGGGTACCGACTTTAACCGGAAATCAGATAGTGTGGAAAATACCATCAAATACTGATGATATTTCAGGATATAGAGTAGTTGCCAAAGTGGGTTCACCACCTTCATCCTACGATGATGGCAGAGTTGTCAGTGGAACTCCCGACCAGATTCCCAACAGTAACTGGCTTCACATAAGGGACACACAGGCAGAAAGGGATGTGGTAACCTATTATGCTATTTATAGTCACGATGAAGTTCCAAATTATGCTTCAGCAATGATTGTGAAAGCAGGTTTAACTCTTGAAAGTGAAGCAGGTATGGGAATTTCAGGATATCAGAATAAACTTGTCTCAACATCAGGTGGTTATTTTGCATTTTACACTTCATATCAGGGCAGAGGAGGAATTTTTGCTGTTGACCTGAATGATCCTTCAACTTCATACAATATAGTTAATGATCCAGTATCAGAATTTTCCGTCACAACTGATGGAACAAATATTTTCGTGGTGTATCCTTCTCTCTACCTGAATCCTGGTATAAATTTTGTGAAATGGTCACCGGGAGGATCTGCCTCAGCTGTGGTAAAGAGATTTGACCCCGACAGTAACGAGATCCTTCTCCGTGCTGTGGGAAGTTGTTATGATGGGAGAGGTATTGAAATATTCTACACTTCTCTCGATTCTTCAGGGCATTTCTATTTAAACAGGATAGTTGTGGATAGCAGTGGTAGAGTAGGGTCTGATGAGCAGTTGCTTCAGATCAATTCCTCACTTCATATAATTGATTTGAAAGCTAAATGGAATTCTGCGCATGAAAGGGCCGAGGTGCTTCTCTACTTTGGCGATCTTGACAGTAATGAGGGTGAGGTTTACTGGGCATATGATTCTGGACAGGGATGGACTTCCACTCTTGTTGATAGTGGTGATGTGGGAATGACAGGCTTTGGAGTGGCTGGAGATGGCAACACTTACATATATTATAAGAAGGTCACAGGTGATACTTCCAATCCACCTGATACAAGGGGCTACCTTGTTGAGTTCAGAGGGGATGATACCAGCAGCAATGTTGTTTCATTTGGTCCAGAATATAGCTTTGATGGTCTCCTTCTCAATGAAAGCGATATTACATTTGATTCACATAATAATCCTGTTATCTTAACCTACACAAATCTCTCCGATAATTGCAGTGCTGGGGAGATAGATGAGATCTATTCACCCTTTTCCAATCCAGTTACTGTTACAATAGATCAGTATCCAGCTTCAAAAGCCCTGGATTTCCCATGTCCGGGAAGAAGACAGATTTCAGGTTTAATCGATAATTCTGGTAAGCTTTATCTGACAGCATGGAATGGGGAACTTGATCTTTATTATGGAAATGCCAATGATTCCTCTGCAACTTTCAACATAACACCCATATCTTCCGATGCAGATTATCACTGGCTACAGATACCTTTGGCAACAGAGAGATTTGATTTCTTTAAACAGAGTGATAAGTGGTATTTTCTCTCCACCGGCTATGATGACAGTGGAAACTATAAAGGTGTACTTTCCCAGATTGATGATGAGAATGTGACCCCGACCCCCACAGGTAGTGACAGTGTGGTGGTTTTTGATACTGAGGCGAGAAACGGTAAGGTCTACTTCATTGGAGAAACTCAGAATCACTATTTTAATATTTTCGCTCCTGGCAACAGCACAGGTGAGAATATTGAGACCAGTCAGGTGAATGTTATAAATGCAGCTCTTTTCATGAAACCGGATGAATCTATACCAGGTGTAACAGATTTCTTTATAGCGTATGTGGATGATTCCAGCGATCTCCACTACTGTGAGGGTAATGATAATAGTTTTAATTTTACCTGTAGTACTATTTATAGTGGTGGAGATATTGTATCTGATTGGCTGAACATAGTGAGAGTGGATAATGATACATACATCCTCTTTACAAGGGATGCAGGTACCAGTTTTGAGCTTGATATATTCACAGTGGGTAAAGGCTATAAACGAGTAGATTCCGGTGATATAGGGGGAAGCAGATTCTCTATGGTTAATGGTCAGTTACAGGTGACATATTTTAAAGATAAAAGTATCTATTCTGCTCCTCTCGGTAGTACTTCTCAACTTACTCCATGCTTTGATCCTGTTTCAGATCCTGTGGATGAGACCCCTCCCCAGATAACTGAGGATGGTAATCTTGTCTTTTATATCGGCGAACCTGCAACTCTTGAGATGGGAGTTTTTATGCCAGACCTGGGATGCTGGGTTTTTGATCAGCCTGTAGCCTACAATGCCCTTGCCAGTGATGGTTTAGTAAGACTTGATTCTCTTGTGTATGATAATGATGCCGGAGCCTATGTCATTGGATACCCATCCTTTCCCTCTTTGAGAAATATGGGTACTGCCTACAAATTGACAATATTTGCCACTCCGTAAGGAGGTAGAGAAATACTATTTGCAGGAGGTTTTATGAAGAAACTTGCATTTTTTATTGTTGCTGGTTTAATGTGGGTTTCTGCTGCCTGTGGGCCCGTAAAAGAAGAGGGTAAGTGGACGAAAATAACAGGTGATGATATAACTCTCACAGGTGAACTTGATTCCCCCGAAATTTCCTGGAGCGGCGGAGAGGCTGCCAATCTGGTGGTGATGGATGAGAACTACGATGTTATGTGGCAGATCGGCACGGGAGATTATCTGGGAAAGAAGTTTACACCTCCTGTGACCTATGGGGAAGTTCCAGATGGAGTTAATGAACAGTTTTCAGCAAATTCTCTGGAATCAGGGGTAACATATACAGTACAGGTAAGCCTTGCAGATGGGAACTCTGTATCGGCTGAGTTTGTATACAGGTAAGGTTGTGGAATCGCCAGGTCCTTGATGGATCTGGCTTTTTAATCGCAATTGCGTATTTTTGAATCTGAAAGATCCTTTTGACAAAAAGGGTTATTTTCATAGAATATTAATACGACAGTTGCTGAAGAGGAGGTTTACTGTGAAAAAAGGAATTCATCCAGAGTACAAACCTGCAAAGATTATATGTGCCTGTGGAAATGTTATAGAAACAAGAACCACCGTTGGTGATATTCATGTGGCTGTTTGTTCTGCATGTCATCCATTCTACACTGGTAAGCAGAAAATTGTAGACTCAGCTGGTAGAGTTGAAAAATTCAAGAAAAAGTATGGTATTAAAGATTAGTTACTCTTCCATGGGCTTCCATGCTTCAAAAATTAGAAGAGGTAAAAAAACGCTATCTGGAGTTAGTTGATAAACTCTCCGACCCATCCATAATCAATAATCGGGAAGAATTTGTTAAAATCTCTCAGGAGAAATCCCAGTTAGAGGAGATTGTCAACCTCTATGATCGATACAGTGAAACTCTGTCTAAAATTGAATCTGCAAAGGAACTTCTGAGGGAGGAAAGTGATCCAGAATTAAAGGATCTTGCACGGGAGGAACTTGAGTCACTTGAGGAAGAGAGGGAGAAACTTGAGAGAGAAATAAAATTACTTCTTCTGCCAAGGGATAAAAATGACGAGAGAAATGTTATAATGGAGATAAGAAGTGGTACTGGTGGAGAAGAGGCAGCTCTTTTCGCAGCGGATCTATTCAGAATGTATTCCAGGTATGCTGAGAGGAAGGGATGGAATGTGGAGATTCTCAGTTCCAACAGAACGGGGCTGGGTGGTTTCAAGGAAGTGATCATGTTGATTTCCGGAAAGGGAGCCTATTCAAGGCTCAAGTATGAGGGTGGGGTGCACAGGGTCCAGAGGGTACCTGTGACCGAATCTCAGGGGAGGATTCACACCTCTGCGGTGAGTGTTGCTGTGCTTCCTGAGGCTGAAGAAGTTGATGTCCAGATAAATCCAGATGATCTTATAATTGAAACTTTCCGTGCGTCAGGTCATGGTGGACAGCATGTAAATAAGACTGAATCAGCAGTTAGAATCACCCATAAGCCCACAGGTATAGTTGTTTCCTGTCAGGATGAGAGGTCTCAGTTACAGAATAAAATAAAGGCAATGAAGATTCTCAGGGCCCGCCTGATGGAGAGAGCAAGGCTGGAACAGGAGGAAAAGATTGGTGAGGAGAGGAGACAGCAGGTAAAGAGTGGTGACAGAAGTGACAAAATCAGAACCTACAATTTTCCCCAGAACAGGGTAACAGATCACAGGATTGGTTTAACGCTCTACAAGCTTGATTCCATCCTTGATGGAGACCTTGATGAAATCATTGATGCTCTCATAACCCATTTTCAGGCAGAGGCCCTTGCCAATCTGGAAACCTGAATGGAAAAGTGGAATGTTATCTCCATTCTCAAGGTGACGGAAGAATATTTCTCAAAGAAAGGAATTGAAACTCCCCGACTTGATGCAGAAGTACTGCTTGCCCATCTTCTTGGAATGAGTCGTGTAGAACTTTATCTCAATTTTGACAGACCTCTTAGCGAAGAGGAGGTTAACAGTTACAGAGAGTTAGTTAGAAGAAGAGGTAGAAGAGAACCTGTTGCATACATAACTGGTCACAGAGAATTTTATGGACACGATTTTATTGTTACTCGTGATGTTCTTATCCCGAGGCCTGAGACTGAGACTCTGGTGGATGTTGCAAAGGATTTGATCAAAAATTATATTGAGGCTGGAACTCCTCCACGGGTTCTTGAACTGGGTACAGGCAGTGGTGCTGTGGTAATCACTCTTGCTCTGGAGTTTCCAGAAGTTGAATTCAGGGCAACAGATGTAAAAGAAAATATTCTCAGAGTTGCAAGGGAGAATGCAGAGAAACACGGGGTAAAGAATGTCGAGTTCAAAATCTCAAACCTCTGCGGGGCATGCAGGGAAAATTTTTTTGACATCATAATCTTCAATCCCCCTTATATATCCAGAGATGAATTCAGAAATCTCCAGCCTGAATTAAAGTATGAGCCAGAAATTGCACTCATAGCGCCCGAGGGTGGAAACTACTTTTACAGGAGAATCCTTGAAGATGGAAAAAGGTATCTCAGGGAGAGAGGGTATCTTGTCCTGGAAATAGGGACAAGAAAGCAGAAAATATATGTGCATGACCTTGCTGAAAAAGAAGGGTGGAGAAATACGCAGTTTTTTGATGATCTTTCGGGACTCCCCAGAGTTGCACTGGTGGAGAAATAGAAGATGTTGATGTAAAATATTCACACGGGAGATAAAAGTTGGATGCTTTTTTAATCGAAGGTGGAAGAAAATTAGAGGGTGTGGTAAAAATCAGCGGCTCAAAAAATGCTTCTCTTCCCATCCTTGCTGCCACTATTCTGACCGAAGATGATGTTTATCTTGAGAATGTTCCTGATCTTTCCGATGTTAAAACTATGCTTAAACTTCTATCCAACATTTCCAAGGAAATCAGTTACGAAGATGGAAAACTTCTCATAAAGCAGGGGGGAGAAGTTCAGACAGTCGCCCCCTATGATCTCGTTAAAACCATGAGGGCTTCAGTTCTCGTTCTGGGTGCATTGATAGGAAAGTATCACTCTGCAAGAGTCTCATTCCCGGGTGGATGCGCCATAGGGGCGAGGCCCATTGATCAGCATTTGAAGGGTTTTGAAGCAATGGGAGTGAAAATTGATATTGAAGAAGGCTATATTGTAGCAAATGTTGATAAGTTGCGTGGAGCAAGGGTCGTTTTTGATCTACCCACGGTGGGAGGAACTGAAAATGTTATGATGGCAGCAGTACTTGCAGAGGGTGAAACAATCATTGAAAATGCTGCCATGGAGCCTGAAATAACTGATCTTGCCAGTTTCCTCAATTCACTTGGAGCTAAAATTGAAGGAGCCGGAACCCCCCTCATCAGGATCCAGGGAGTGAAAAAATTGCACGGTGGGTCCTACAGAGTTATTCCTGACAGGATTGAGGCTGCCACCTACTTTATCGCAGGGGCGATGAGTGGTGGAGAGGTAATTGTTGATGATTTGATTCCTGAGCACATAGACGCAGTTCTGAAAAAAGTTGCAGAAGCGGGAATAGATTTTAAAGTTGAAGAGAAAAGAGTGGTTGTGTATGGTGGAAAGAGACCGAAGCCAGTCCAGGTTAAAACAAGGCCATACCCAGGGTTTCCCACTGATGTTCAGGCTCAAATAATGAGTATGCTGACCCTTGCAAGGGGTACAAGTGTTATTGTTGAGACCATTTTTGAAAACAGGTTCATGCATGTGAATGAGCTGAACAGAATGGGAGCCAGAATAAAGGTTGAGGACAGGACAGCAGTAGTTGAAGGGGTGGAAAAATTAAAGGGTGCACCCGTTATGGCTTCTGATCTCAGGGCGAGTGCCTCACTGGTACTTGCGGGACTCGTTGCCGAAGGTGTCACAAAAATTTCAAGGATCTACCATCTTGACAGAGGGTATGAGAGGATGGAATACAAATTAAATGCCCTTGGAGCACATGTTGAAAGAATAAAGGAGTGATGAATGGAAAAGTTAACAATTGCTTTTGCAAAGGGAAGAATTTTAGAAGAGGCAGTTCCTCTCTTTGAGAAGGCTGGTATTCCTGTAACTCCGCTGAAAAATCCAGGCAGACAGCTTATTTTTGATCAGGATAAGTTCAGATTCATGATAATCAGGGCAGCAGATGTTCCCGTTTTTGTAAAATATGGGGCCGCGGATCTGGGTGTTGTGGGTAAAGACACTCTTCTTGAAAATGATTTTAATCTGTTTGAGCTTCTTGATCTGAAAATTGGAGTGTGTCGCATATCTGTTGCAACTATTTCTGGCAGAAGAATTGACCGTGAAAGAATCTTGAGAATTGCCACAAAGTACCCCAATATCACCAAAAATTATTTTGCCGGGAGGGGGAAGCAGGTGGAGATCATCAAACTGTATGGATCAATGGAACTGGCACCTGTTGCAGGTCTGGCTGATGCCATTGTTGATCTTGTTTCCACAGGGAGAACTCTGCGTGAGAATGGTCTTGAAGAAGTTGAGATAATAGAACCTTATATCTCGAGTTATCTGGTGGCAAACAGGAATTTGTTTTATGTTAGAAATGAGTTAATTGCAGAAGTCGTGAGAAGATTGAGATCAGTCCTGGAGGATTAGTATGGAAGTTTATGTTTCAGGCTCGGAACAATTTGAAGAAAAGAGGAAAGCCCTCCTCGATAGATTCTTTGATATTACAGAGATTGAGGAAAAAGTAAGAGAAATTAGGGAAAGCATAAGAAAGGATGGTGATTCAGCCCTTGTGGAGTATACGAAAAGATGGGATGGAATGGATCTTTCAGACTCAGGATTTGAAGTCACTAAGGAGGAGAGAAGGAAAGCGTGGGATGCTGTTTCAGATGAGGTTATTGATGCACTTAAAGTTGCTGCTGAAAGAATAAGAAGGTACCAGAGTAAAAGGCTCCCGGAAAGCTGGTTTATGGAAGAGGGAGGATCTTTGATGGGAGAGAGGATAACCCCTCTGGAGAAGGTGGGAATTTATGTGCCCGGTGGAAAGGCATCCTACCCTTCCACAGTCTTGATGAATGCTGTACCGGCAAAGGTGGCTGGAGTGAAGGAAATCATCATGGTCACTCCATTTCCCCATGGCGAGTATGATCCCTCTGTTCTTGTTGCTGCCGATATCGCAGGGGTGGACAGAATCTTCAGGATTGGAGGAGCTCAGGCGATTTTTGCTCTTGCATATGGAACTGAGAGTATTCCTCGAGTTGATAAGATTGTGGGACCGGGAAATATTTATGTGGCAACTGCGAAAAAGATGGTATATGGAGTTGTGGATATAGATATGATAGCGGGTCCAAGTGAAATTTTAGTTGTTGCCCTTGACGGGAATCCTGAGTGGATAGCAGCTGATCTGATGTCCCAGGCAGAACATGATGAGATGGCATATCCTGTGATTGTAACGCTTTCTGAGAATCTTGCCGGAAAGGTAAAAGACCAATTTGAGAGAATGGTTTTGAAGAATCCCAGGAGAAATATTATTGAGAAATCTTCGCAGCGAGGAGGAATCCTTGTTTTTCGTGACGAGGAGGAGATGTTTGATTTTGTAAATCAGTTTGCTCCTGAGCATCTTGAATTAATTGGGGTCAGGGTTGAAAGGGCAATGGAAAGAATCAAAAATGCAGGTGCGATCTTCATTGGAGATTACTCCTCGGAACCTGTGGGAGATTATCTTGCAGGTCCTGATCATACCTTACCAACGGGTGGTACCGCCCGCTTCTTTTCCCCTCTTGGTGTTGAGGATTTTCTCAAGAGAAGCAGTATTATTGCGGTTGATGGTGAGTGGCTGAAAAAGTATGGGGATAAGGTAATAGCTCTTGCTGAAAAGGAGGGCTTACCTGCCCATGCTAATGCAGTGAGGGTGAGACTGAATCAACTGAAAAAAGATTTAAAGTGATGAACTTCAGCGAACAGAGGAGAAGGTTTTTAAAAAAACTGTTTCACCCATTTACCTTTCTTGGTGCAGTTGCTGCTTATATAACCGGAAAGTTTGCTGAAAGTGGTCGGGTTAAAAGCAAGCGGGTCATTTATGACTTATCCGATTCTCATTTGAAAATGGGAGAGGTAAAGGATCTGGGAAAGGTTTTTCTCATCAGAGATGAAGAGGGATTATTTGCGTTGAAGGCTAAATGCACCCATCTGGGCTGCAAACCCATCTGGAACGGAAAACTTTTTCACTGTCCATGTCACGGGAGCGAGTTTGATCTGGAGGGTGATGTTGTCCACGGCCCTGCTAAGAGACATCTTGAGGCGCTGTTGATTAAAAAATCAGGTGATAAATTGATCATTTTCCCAGACAGACCTGCTCCATTTTCCCAGAGGGTGAAGGTGGATTGAAAAATGTAGCGTCCCCTTGCCTTACCTTCTTCCTTTCAGTAACATAAAATTGTGGTTATAAAGTTTAAGGATATGAATCCCCCCACCTGGGGTGAGCTTGCACTCTCCACTCTGATTCTCTCCTTTGTAACTGGAATTGCCCTTCTTTTCAATTATGATTTAAGCAAACCATATAAATCAGTTGTGGCTATCCACTCCATTTATGCCTATGGATATCTGCTCAGAAGCCTTCACTACTACTCGTCAAATCTCTCCCTCGTTTTCCTCGCTCTTCACGCCTGGAAGTATTTTTTGAAGAAGTATGAGGTAGAAGTTTCACTGGAATACTGGTTTGTTGGCCTGCTTTTGTTCTACATCATTGTCTTTGAGGGTTTCAGCGGATATGTTTTGAGGTTTGACATTGAGGGATTTTTTGCGGGCAGGATCGCTTCTCAGATTGCGGGTAAGATCCCCGTTATAGGGGGTTTTCTTTCAGATTTTCTTTTCAACTCAAAAGCCCCGGTGACCTTCTATTTTTTTCATGTTATAATTCTCCCCATATTCCTCCTCATATTCATCTACAGTCATATCAGATGGCAGAGGTATGTAACGGTTGAGAAATTTGTCATCGCAAATATTTTGCCTGTCCTTTTCACCATCTATCCCGGCCTGGCACCACCCCTTTCCCACACGCTGAAGATTGATCCCATAAAAGGCCCCTGGTTTTTTCTTGGTATTCAGGAACTTGTTTATCTGCTTCCCCCCTTCTGGGGCGGGATTGTTATTCCGCTGGTTTTCTTCCTTCTCTGGCTCATCTTTCCCTTTGCAGGGGAGAGGGGAAAGAATATTCTCCGGATTGTTCTGATTTTCCTCATTCTAACTTATGCACTTCTCACCATTGAGGCTTACTTTTTCAGAGGACCTGGATGGAGATTGACAATTTGAAAAAGTGGATATATTCACTGATCTTCATCGTTGCTCTGTTTGTTTCGGTATATATTTTCAGAGAAAGGGAGGAGTGGAGAAGATTTTCAGAGAAACCCATCTATGTTGTTAACCTCAACGGAGAGAAGGAATACTGTGTAACCTGTCACAGGAATGTTGATGTTGATAAGTCCCATCCCGTTAAAAATTTTGGCTGCACCATCTGTCATGGAGGCATAGGGGAAAGTTTAAATAAAAAAATAGCACACACAGGTGTGGTTGAGAATCCTGCAAGGCTTGAGTATGCAGAGAAGAGTTGCGGGAGAAGCGGCTGTCATGCGGAGAGGGTGAGGGAGGTAAAGAGGTCAATTATGGAAACAAATACCGGAATAATCTCAGGTCTGCTGTATCAGTGGGGTGTTACTTCTTCCCCCAGTAGCTGTATTGGAATTGACAGCATCTCTGATGGTGTGAGATGGTGCAGAAAAGTTGGAAATAAAAATTATCCCGAAAGGCAGTTCCGTAAATTCTGCGCCACATGCCATATAAATAAGAGAAAGGGGGACTTCAGAGGCGAGATTGGCAAAAGGGGTGGGGGATGTATGGATTGTCACTATGAGGCAAAAAAGGGGCATCCATCTTTTACAACAAAGATTCCCGTTAAACGGTGTCAACTCTGCCACAACAGAAGTGCCAGGACAGCCCTCTCTTATCAGGGAATTTATGAAGATGACAACTACAGAACCCCCTATTTTCATGGTTTGCAGAGATCTGACCTTCTCTCCTCAAAGCGTGGCTGGCAGAGGCTTCTGCCTGACATCCATTTTGAGAAGGGTCTCACATGCATCGACTGTCACACATTCAGGGGTACAATGGGAGACGGAATGTTGCACTACCACATGGAGGAGCAGATCGACATAAGCTGTCAGGATTGTCACGGAAGCGGCGAAAAACCACCTGATAAGAAAAAGGTCACCTCTGATTCAATGGCTATTAAACTTGCCAGAGAAAATGGAAAAGTGCCCTTGAGAACAGGTGATTATGTGGCAGTAACAAAGAGAGGAACGGAGATTTACAATCTTCAGTACAGGAACGGGAAGTGGATCTACTTCAGAAAAAAAGATGGAAAAATGATGCAGATCAAGATCATTACCGGCACACCTTATCACACTTTTAGGGGGCATGAGAAACTTGCCTGCAGTGCCTGCCATGCGGCATGGGCTCCCCAGTGTTACGGTTGCCATGATAAGCTTGATCTTGGCAAGAGTCAGTATGACAAGCTAACCATGAAAAAGACACCGGGCAGGTGGAGTGAAAAGGCAGATTTTTACAGATTTGAAACACCTCCCCTGGGCGTGGGAGCAGATGGAAAGGTAAGACCTCTGACTCCCGGATGTCAGGTTATGTTTTCACTCAAAACCACTGATGGTGTTTTCCATCAGTTGAATCGACATCTGGGTATGGCTGCTTTTGATCCCCACACCACCAGAAGGGAAGTACCAACATGTGCTCAATGCCACCTTAATCCATACAGGCTGGGTCTTGGCAATGGGGAGAAGGATATTCAGATACCTGTGAGATGGGGTTACAGGTATGCCCTTTACAGGGTTGAGTCGGGGGATGGAGAACCACTTCAAAAGTTCTCAAGAACTGGTGCAAGACCCTTTAACAGACGGGAACTGATGAGGATAAAAAGAGCAGGGGAATGTGTTATCTGCCACAATAGCTACACCGATCCAATTTACAGAGATTTTGAAAAAAGTTACCGTTATTTCAAGACACATCCCGATAGATGTCCCGCGGGAGGAAAATGAAGAAAATTATCATTTTCATAGCTGGATTCTCTGCTTTGCTTCTCCTTGGATATGATTTTGTACCACTCTTTCATCTGGGGAGGTATAGAGAGCTGGGAATGGAGCATTTTAAAATTGTAAAGAATCCTGCCGTTAAATACGATGTTAAGAAATATGGTAATTGTGTGAAGTGTCACAGAGGCATAGAAGTAATTGATAAAAACCATAATTTTTCCTGTGTTAAGTGTCACGGGGGCAACCCAGAATCATCTAATTTTAAAGAAGCTCACAGAAACCTGATTCCTGATCCGGGTGCTCCAGATAACTGGAAAAGATGTGCAGTTTGCCATCAGAGGGATATAGAAAATCTGAGAACTTCTCCCCACTACACCTTTGCAGGGGTTATAAATTCAACTCTCTATCAATTGACGGGGAAAAGGGAGAATTATTCTGCCCTCCCCTCTCCACATTTCAGAAAACTTCCAGAACCGGAGAGTTACCCTGAAGATATGACCGCCCTTGCTATTTCCCTTATCAGGGGAAAGTGTGCTATCTGCCATATCTCCTCAAAACCTCCAGATGTTGATGGATTCATGAGGGGAAAGGGATGTTCTGCGTGTCATATTATCTACGCAAATGATGGTGTTTACAGGGGAGGGGATAAAAGTTTAAAGGGGAAAAGGGGATATCCACTTTACCATCAGTTTTCAGATAGAATCCCATCTGCCACCTGCATGCACTGTCACCATGGACATTTTGTTGGTGGAGAGTATTCGGGTCTCTACCCGCGTGATTATCATTTGAGATACAGAGCTGATCTTGCCCATCAGAAAAGTATTGAGGGAATCTATGGAATGGATTACCTGCACCTTGTTCCCGATATTCATTTTCATAAAGGTCTCCACTGTACCGATTGCCACACCAGGAATGAGATCATGGGGAATGGGAGATCTGTGAAATGGAAGAGGGAAGCTGTAAAAGTATCATGCATGAGCTGTCACGGAGGGGGAGAATTCTGGCACAGAGGGATGTTCAAAAGGGGGGGTAAATACTTCTTCAAGTCTCATGTCACCGGAAAGATTTTCCCTCTGAAACTGTACAGCAGAAAACTCCTCTACCACAGAATTCCCGGGCACGAGAAACTCTCCTGCGTTGCCTGTCACTCTGCCTGGGGGGAGCAGGATTATGGCTGGAACCTTGTCAGGGAGGACGTCCCGGACTGGGAGTACTGGAAGGATTATTTTGTTCAGGGAGATCCATGGGTGTTGAAACAGTTTTTCTTCCTCTACATGCGTGATAAAGGTTTCAATTTCCCTCCACCAGCAACGATGGGAGTTGACTGGATCACAGGGAGAAAACTCCCCGGCGTCTGGTTTAATGGATATATGATGAGAAGATGGGAAAACCCCCCTCTGGGTTACGATGAGAGAAAGGGAAAATTCTATCCCGCAAGACCCGAATTTCAGTTTTACATTTCATATGGAGACATGGTAACGGGCAAAATGCTTTCAAATTACTTCGCAGTTTACTCTCCACACACAGTAACTCTACGGGGAAGAAGCTGTGAATCGTGTCACCAGAATCCCAAAACCGCCGGAATGGGTGTGAGAAGGTACAGAGTAAATGGTGGCCTGACCTCCTGGGATCTCTATCCCCTCTTTGAGTTAAAGGGATTTTACAAAGATGGAGAGAGGGGATTGGGGAAAAAGGAGAAAAGAATCCTGCTCTATCCCGACAAAAGCTACAAATACTGGCGATGGAAAGTTTATAAACTGGAGGAGAACAGGTAGTTTCCCTCTTTTTGACATCACCTTTCCCTTGTGGTATTCTGTATGGAGGCAAGAGATGGAGTCAAGGTTACCGGAAGGGTACGAGGAAGAAGTTATATACACATCTTCTGATATCGCAAGATTCATTGAAAATATTTCCCGTGAAATTCTTTCCCGCCACAGGAATTCAAAGAGAATTTTGCTTCTTGGTGTGAGAACCCGGGGAATTTATATTGCTGAAAGAATAAAAAAGCGTTTCTCTTCTCCCCCCGATATACTCATCGGGACCATTGACATAACTTTTTACAGGGATGATCTTTCCCATCGTCATCACTGGCCGGAGGTGAAGGAGAGCAAGATCCCCGTAACAGATGTAACGGGGGAAGAGGTGATAATTGTTGATGATGTGATTTTTACCGGTAGAACTGCAAGGGCTGCCCTTGATGTGGTATTTGATTATGGGAGACCTTCCAGAGTTGAACTGGCAGTACTTGTTGATCGTGGTCACAGAGAGTTGCCCATTCAACCTGATTATACAGGAGTTGTTATTGAAACGAAGAGGGAGGATGCGGTGCTTGTTGAGCTGGAAGAGGTGGACGGAAGGGATAGAGTAGTTATCTGGAGGAAAAAATAATGGGTATTCCCACCAAGGATCTCATTTCCCTTTCTCCTCTTTCAAGGGAGGATATAGAGGAGCTTTTCAATCTTGCTGACGAGATGAAAAAGATTATTGAGAGGCCTGTTAAAAAGGTTCCGACCCTGAGGGGGAAGGTTATTGCCAATCTCTTTTTTGAACCAAGCACCAGAACCAGAACGAGCTTTGAACTTGCCGGAAAATATCTTGGTGCCGATGTAATAAATTTTTCATCCAGTGGAAGCAGTATTTCCAAAGGTGAAACATTGCTTGATACTGTTAAAAACATTCTTGCCATGGGTCCGGATCTGATTGTTATGCGGCACTCAAGCAGTGGTGCACCACATTTCGTTGCAGAAAGGGTGGAAGTTCCGGTGGTAAATGCAGGTGATGGAATAAATGAGCATCCAACGCAGGGACTCCTTGATCTCTACACCATAAGGAATTACAAAGGTGGACTTGATGGATTGAAAATAACAATTATGGGTGATATTTCTCACAGCCGTGTGGCGAGGTCTGACATAATTGGACTTTCAAAATTTGATACAGAGATAACCCTTTTTGGCCCCAGAACTGTGATGTTTTACGACCCATCCCCTTACAGGGTGAAGATTGCCAGAACTCTTGAAGAGGCGGTTAAGGATGCAGATGTTGTTATGATGCTGAGAATTCAGAGGGAACGGCAATCGGCTTTGCTGATTCCCTCCATAAGGGAATATTCAAAATTTTATGGGCTTTCTCACTGGAAACTCTCCCTTTTGAAAGAAGACGCGATTATTATGCATCCCGGACCGGTAAATCAGGGGGTGGAACTTACCCCTGAGGTGGTTTACGGTAATAGGTCGGTGATTTTCAATCAGGTCACCAATGGAGTTGCCATCAGGATGGCAATACTCTACACTCTGCTGAGCGGAGAGGGCAGTTAACTATAAAGGAGTTCGTATGGAAAAAAATGTAAGAGAAATGATAGAGATAACGGAAGAAGATTACAAGAAATTTCTTATGAAAAACGAGTTTGTAACTATTGGAGGAGTAAAAATAAAATTGGAGAAGAACTGGAATATAAAAACCTTTTCTCCACCATCTGACTATAAGCTAGAAAATACCACTGTGTGGAGTTTCCCGGATAGAGGTAGTTGGGCAACTCATAAAGGTAATTATAGAGGTAATTGGTCCCCCTATATACCTAGAAATTTAATGCTTAAATATTCTAATAAGGGTGACTGGGTATTGGATCAAATGATGGGGAGTGGAACTACACTAGTGGAAGCAAAGTTGCTTGAAAGGAATGCCATAGGAGTTGATGTTAACTATGAAGCTGTGATGCTTGCAAGGAACAGGCTTGATTTTTATTACAATCCTCTTCTCCCTGAGTATAAGGAACCTATTATTAAAACTTTTTGGGGTGATGCGAGAAAGCTGGATAAAATAAAAAATGAAAGTATAGACCTAATTCTCACTCATCCTCCCTATGCGAACATAATTACTTATTCAAAGAAAAAAAATATGATTGGTGATCTTTCCTATTTGTCTTTCAATGATTACTTAAAGGGAATGAAGGATGTTGCACAAGAGTCTTTTAGGGTTTTAAAGCCTGGGAAAATATGTGCCATTTTAATTGGAGATACCAGAAAATTTAAGCATTATGTACCTATCGCATTTCGGGTATTACAAGTTTTCTTGGATGTCGGGTTTATTCTTCAAGAAGACATAATAAAGCTCCAGTGGAATATGAAAGCAACAAGAGAAAAATGGAGAGGTAGAAAGTATGATTTTTATTTAATTTCACATGAACATATTTTTGTTTTCCGAAAGCCTATTGATGATAAGGATTTTAGAAAATACAAGTTTAGTGTAAAATGGTGGGAGAATAATGTTATTTGATAAAATTGGTTATCCTACACTTAATTCTTATGTAGAAGATTTTTTTAATAAGCTTCTTGTAACAAATAAGACTTTTGAATACTTTGTGGATTGGGATAAAGTGGCAAATAAAGTAGCAAATTATGCGACGGAGTTAGCGATTTTAAATTCGCTTGTGCGAATAAAAGATAGAGAGAAACACTTGTTTTTTTTATTGAAGCAATATCCAAAAGTTGTTAAAGTGATTCCTCTTTTAATAGCAGAAAGAGCCAAAAATGGAATAATTGATATTTTTGATCCTTCGTTGGAAGAATTTGTTACTTTTGAGTTCGATGAGAAGAAAATTAGCCCCAACGATATTGAAAAAATTACATTTTTTTGTAAGGAAACTGGTATATTAGATTTGTTTGATAAAATTAAGGACTTGCATGATTATCTTTTAGGCGTCGAAGTAGGTATTGATACAAACACCCGAAAATCCCGTAGCGGAAATATTTTTGAAGAAATGTGTCTGAATAAGTTGAGCAAGATGGTTGGAAGTAAATTAAGAATTGTGAAACATGATCCACAATTTTCTCTGTATCCTATCATTGGTAAAGGGAGAGGGAAAGTCCATGACATAGTTATTTATTTTAAAGATTATCCCCGGTTTGTTATCGAATGCAATTTTTATAATGTTACTGGTAGTAAACCTATTTCGATTGCTGAAAGTTATTTAGAGATGGATAGGGTTGCCAAGCAACATGGTATTGTTTTTGTATGGGTTACCGATGGTCCTGCGTGGAAAAAAATGAAAGATCCACTATTGAGGAGTATGTATGAAATGGATTGGGTGTTCAATTATAAGCTTCTAAATCTTTTTCCTAGGGTTTTAAATTATTATGGGTTATAAAAACCTGAATGGAGATTAAGAATGACCCGGATTGCTGTGGTAAATGGAGTCATAATTGATGTGGAGAAGGACAGGTTGTTGAGGGCAAATATTTTCATTGAGGAAGGTGTGATCAGGAGAATTTCTGATGAACATCCAGATTCTTCCTGGCATGTAATTGATGCTGAGGGTGCCTATGTTGCTCCTGGCATTTTTGATATGCATGTCCATCTGAGAGATCCAGGTTACGAATATAAGGAAGACATTGAGAGTGGATTGAGGGCAGCTGTGGCAGGAGGGGTGACCAGGGTGGCGGCAATGCCAAATACGAAGCCGGTTAATGGTGACCCTTCCGTAACAGAGTATATGATTAACAAAGCAGAGAGCCTGAAACTTGCAGAGCTGTATCCTGTTGCCGCAATTACTAAAGGTCAGAGGGGTGAAACACTTACCGAGATGGGTCTGCTTGCTGAAGCAGGAGCTGTGGGCTTCTCAGATGATGGATTACCTGTTGAGAATGCTGAAGTTATGAGAAGAGCTCTTGAGTATGCCTCTCTTTTTGGAAAGCCCATAATAGCACATGAGGAGGACAGAAACCTCTCTGCAGGTGGTGTGATAAATGAGGGAAGGATATCCACCCTGATGGGGTTGCCCGGAATCCCTTCTACTGCCGAGGAAGTTATGATTGCAAGGGATGTTCTCCTTGCTGGATACACTGAAAGCCATCTCCATATATGTCATGTCAGCACAAAGGGGAGTGTTGAGATAATAAGATGGGCAAAAAAGAGGGGATTCCCTGTTACTGCAGAGGTCGCCATTCATCATCTCACTCTTACTGAGGAGGATCTCTACAGAGCCGGATATAACACAAATTTCAAGATGAATCCTCCTCTCAGAACGAAAGAAGATGTTGAGGCTCTCTATGAGGGCCTCGCTGATGGTACCATAGATGCAATAGTAACAGACCATGCACCCCATGCAAGAAGTGAGAAAGAGGTGGAGTTTGATAAGGCTCCCTTTGGTATTATTGGTCTTCAAACGCTTCTTCCCCTTTCTATCAGGTTGTGGAGGGATAATATTCTCACTCTGCCGGAGATATTCAGGAAGTTATCCACAAATCCTGCAAAAATACTCGGCCTTGATGGAGGAGTTATTGCAGAGGGTCAACCTGCCTACATAACTGTTTTTTCCCTTGAAAAGTACATTTTTGAAGAGAGCATGATTCTCTCAAAGAGTAAAAATTCCCCCTTTATTGGCTGGGAACTTGAAGGGAAGAAAAAATTCATAATTGTCAGGGACAGGGTTTTATGAAGAAAAAGAAAAAGGCACTCCTTGTTCTTTCTGATGGTACGGTTTTTGAAGGGTATTCCTTCGGTTATGATGGTGATACAGAGGGTGAGGTTGTCTTTAACACGAGTATCACCGGTTACCAGGAGATTCTGACTGATCCCTCCTACAGGGGTCAGATAGTAACAATGACTTATTCCCAGATTGGAAATTATGGTGTGAACAGTGAGGACATGGAGTCAGACCATCCTCAGGTGGCTGGCTTCATAGTCAAGGAATATTTTGAGAATTACAGCAACTTCAGGGCAGAAAAATCCCTTGGAGAATGGCTCAGGGAGCACAAAATTGTGGCAATTGAGGGAATAGACACGAGGAAATTGACCCGACACATAAGAAATGAAGGAGCAATGCCCGGGTTGATTTCCACCACAGATCTGGATGTGGATAGGCTGAAAAAGAGGGCAAAAGAGATTCCTCCAATGAGTGGTCAGGATCTCGTTAAGGATGTTACCACGGATAAGCCCTACTGGTGGAGTGAAGGTGTGTGGGAGCCGGGAAAGGGATACAGGAAGTACTCTGAAAGAGATGGTGAGTATTTTGTGGTTGCATATGATTTTGGTATAAAGAGGAACATCCTGAGATTACTAAAGAGTGCCGGAGCCAGGGTTCTTGTGGTTCCATCCACAACTCCGTACAGGGAAGTACTTGATATGAAGCCCGATGGTATTTTTCTTTCCAACGGTCCTGGTGATCCTGCAGCACTTGATTATATTGTGGAAAATATTTCTCACTTTATCGGGGTTGTTCCAATTTTTGGAATCTGTCTGGGACATCAGCTGTTGAGCAGAGCCCTTGGAGCAAAAACCTTCAAGCTGAAGTTTGGACACAGGGGTGCAAATCAGCCGGTTATGGATCTGGAAACTGGAAAGGTTGAAATAACTGCCCAGAATCACGGCTTTGCTGTTGATACTGAAACTCTTCCAGATAGTGTGAGGAAAAGTCACATCAATCTCAACGATAAAACACTTGAGGGAATCAGAGACGATACCAGATTTATTCTCTCTGTTCAGTACCATCCTGAGGCTTCACCTGGACCACACGATTCAGCCTATCTTTTTAGAGAGTTTGTACAACTTATGGAAAGATTCAGGAAGGGATGAGGGAGGAGAGGAAACCAGGATATCTTTTTCTACCTGATGAGGAGTTTGAGAGAAGAATAGAAGTCCTTTACAGGAGAATGGAAAAGTGTAACATCTGTCCAAGAAATTGTGGAATAAACAGGTATGTTACAAATAAAGGATTATGCCGCATGGGAGTTAAACTCAAAATAGCCAGTGCAAATCTGCATTTTGGTGAGGAGCCACCCATATCAGGGTATCGGGGATCCGGTACAATTTTTTTCTCAGGTTGTCCCCTGAGGTGTAAATTCTGCCAGAATTACCCCATTAGTCAGTTACTCAACGGAAATTACATAACTGAAGAGGAACTTGCAGAGAGAATGTTAGAACTTCAGGAAAGAGGAGCACACAACATCAATCTTGTAACTCCAACTCATTTTGTCCCTCAGATCATCAAAGCCACATACATTGCAAAAAAAATGGGTTTGAGAATCCCCCTGGCATACAACACCAGCGGGTATGAATCTGTGGAGACACTGAGGTATCTCGAAGGAATTGTTGATATTTACATGCCTGACATAAAGTATTCTGACAACTACTGGGCGAGAAAATTGTCTGCTGCTCCCAACTACTGGGATGTGGTGAGACCTGCCATAAAGGAGATGTACAGGCAGGTGGGGGGATTGAAACTTGATGAAAGGGGGATAGCTTACAGAGGTGTTCTCATCAGGCACCTTGTTCTGCCGGAGGGAGTTGCCGGCACTGAAAAGGTATTCAAATTTATAGCTGAGGAAGTGGGAAGAGATGTGTACATCAGCCTCATGAGTCAATACTTCCCGGCTTACAGAGCATTTGATGATCCTGTGGTAAACAGAAGGATTACCCGCAGAGAGTATGAAGAGGCAGTTAAACTGCTTGAAAAGTATGGACTTGAGAATGGATATATTCAGGAACTTTACTTTTATGAAATGTGAGGATGGGTTATGCCAAGGAGAAAAGATTTAAAAAAGATTCTGATCATAGGCTCAGGCCCCATTGTGATTGGTCAGGCGTGTGAATTCGATTATTCGGGAACGCAGGCATGCAAGGCTTTGAAAGAAGAGGGCTACGAAGTGGTTCTGGTGAACAGCAACCCTGCCACAATCATGACGGATCCCGAATTTGCAGATAAAACCTATATTGAGCCAATAACTCCCGAAACAGTTGCCAGAATTGTAGAGAGGGAGAGGCCCGATGCTATTCTTCCCACCCTGGGAGGTCAGACTGCGCTGAATACCGCTGTGGCTCTGCATGAAATGGGGATCCTGGAGAAGTATGGTGTTGAACTCATTGGAGCCAATGTGGAATCCATAAAGAAGGCTGAGGATAGGGAACTGTTTAAAAAATCGATGGAGAAAATTGGTCTTCAGGTACCAAGGAGTGGTCTTGCAAGGTCATTTGACGAGGCGATGGAAGTTATCAAGTATGTGGGATTCCCCGCCATAATAAGACCCGCCTTTACTCTGGGGGGACATGGTGGCAATGTGGCTTACAACATGGAGGAGTATGAAGAGTATGTGAAGTGGGGACTTGATGCATCCCCCATAAGTGAAATTCTGATTGAGGAATCTGTTCTGGGATGGAAGGAATTTGAACTGGAGGTGATGAGGGATAAGAATGACAATGTGGTAATTATCTGTTCCATTGAGAATTTTGATGCTATGGGAGTTCACACCGGGGATAGCATAACAGTGGCTCCAGCGCAGACCCTTACGGATAAAGAGTACCAGATAATGAGAGATGCAGCCATTAAAATAATCAGAGAAATTGGGGTTGACACGGGCGGATCAAATATCCAGTTTGCCATAAATCCCGATGATGGCAGAATGGTGGTAATTGAGATGAATCCCAGGGTTTCAAGATCATCCGCTCTCGCCTCAAAGGCCACAGGTTTCCCCATCGCCAAGATAGCCACGAAACTTGCTGTGGGCTACACCCTTGATGAGATTCCCAACGACATAACCAGATACACCCCGGCAAGTTTTGAACCCACCATGGATTATGTGGTGGTTAAAATTCCCCGCTTCACATTTGAAAAATTCCCCCAGACCAGGGACTTCCTTACCACTCAGATGAAGTCTGTGGGTGAGGTGATGGCAATTGGCAGAACCTTTAAAGAAGCTCTTCAGAAAGCAATCAGATCTCTTGAAATTGACAAGTATGGCTTTGAATCGATGGTTGGAATTGCAGCAAGTTTAAAATCTATTGAGAGAGCTGCAGGTGATACCCGAATAAGAGAGGAGATAATTGAAAAATTAAAAATCCCCAACAGTAAGAGACTGTGGTATATTGGAGACGCCTACAGGGTGGGATTCTCAACGGACGAAATTTACAGGTACACCCATATTGATCCCTGGTTTCTCAACAACATAAAGGAAATAATTGAATTTGAGAGGGATCTGATTGAGAAAAAAGAAAAATTTATCAACTTTGATGGCTGGAAAAGGGAGGAGCCGGAGGTTGTTAGGGAGTATCTGATTCAGGCAAAAAAGATGGGATTTTCCGACAGGAGACTTGCATATCTGCTTGATACTGATGAGGATAAAATCAGGAATTTCAGAGAAAAAATTAATTTGAGAAATGTCTACAAGAGAGTTGATACCTGTGCCGCAGAGTTTGAGGCTTACACACCCTATCTCTACTCGTCCTATGACGAAGAGGATGAGGCAGGAGTTACGGACAGGAAAAAGATTATAATCCTGGGAGGAGGTCCCAATAGAATAGGTCAGGGAATAGAGTTTGACTACTGTTGTGTCCATGGTGTGTTTGCCCTCAAAGAGGAAGGTTATGAAACAATAATGGTTAACTGCAACCCTGAGACGGTGAGCACCGATTATGATACTGCCGACAGGTTGTACTTTGAGCCTCTGACCAAGGAGGATGTTCTTGCCATTGTGAAAGAGGAGAATCCCGATGGAGTGATTGTGCAGTTTGGTGGACAGACTCCTCTTAAGCTTTCGGTACCCCTTGAGAAAGAAGGTGTAAAGATAGTAGGAACATCCCCCGATTCCATTGATATAGCTGAAGACAGGGAGAGATTTCAGCAGCTTCTCAAGAGACTTGGCCTGAAACAGCCGCAAAATGGGATTGCAAGGTCCGTTGAGGAGGCAGTTGAAGTTGCAAAGGAGATTGGATTCCCTGTCCTTGTAAGGCCATCCTATGTGCTTGGTGGAAGATCCATGGAAATTGTTTACGATGAAATAGAGTTGAAGAAGTATATGGAGGAAGCAGTTGAAGTTTCACCGGATCATCCCATTCTGATAGACAAATTTTTGAAGGATGCAGTGGAAATAGATGTTGATGCTCTTTCAGACAGCAGAGATGTTTACATAGGTGGAATAATGCAACACATTGAGGAGGCCGGAATTCACTCAGGAGACTCAGCGGCAGTCCTGCCGCCATACTCACTGACTGAGGAAATGCTTGAAAAAATCGCAGAGGCCACAAAAAAACTGGCTATTGAACTAAAAGTGAAGGGTTTGATGAATGTTCAGTATGCCATAAAGGATGATCTGTATGTGCTTGAGGTGAATCCCAGAGCTTCACGGACTGTTCCCTTTGTATCAAAAGTTACAGGGGTTCCACTGGCAAAGATAGCGGCAAAGATAATGGTTGGTAAAACTCTTGTTGATGCTTTAAAGGATTATGGAGTTACCCCTGATTATGGTTACATGATAAATGTTAGGAGAAAACTTCCCTATTTTGGTGTGAAAGAATCTGTTTTCCCCTTTGCCAAGTTCCCCAGTGTTGACACCATTCTTGGTCCAGAGATGAAGTCGACTGGAGAGGTTATGGGTATAGATTACTCCTTTCCCCTGGCCTTTGCAAAAGCGGAGGAGGGTGCCAGCAACACATTACCTCGGGAAGGCAAGGTTTTCATAAGTGTGAAAGATGAAGATAAACCGGCAGTTGTTCCCATTGCAAAAATCCTTCAAAAAAATGGGTATAAAATTGTTGCCACAAGAGGAACATCGGAGTATCTGAAAAAACACGGTGTGGATAATGAAATGGCTTTAAAGGTGATAGAGGGCAGACCCAACATAGTTGATTACATCAAGAACAGGGAAATTGCAATGATTATAAACACCACAAGTGGAAAACAGTCTATCAGGGATTCCTTTTCCATCAGGAGAAGTGCAATAGTTTATCAGGTACCCTATTTCACTACAATTTCCGCTGCCTATGCTGCGGCAATTGCAATTGATGAAATGAAGAAAAAATCTCCCAATGTAAAAGCAATTCAGGAATACTACAGGGAGAGAGAGATTTCCTGAGGCTTTGACATAAAATTCCCTGTGATTATAATATACTAAAAATCCCGAAAAGGAGTGGCCATGAAGTTCCCCATGACAAAGGAAGAATATGAAATGCTCAAGAATGAACTTAATCGTCTGAAAACCACAGAGAGAAAAAGGGTTATTGATGCAATTGCTGAGGCACGGGCTCATGGTGACCTGTCTGAGAATGCAGAGTATGATGCAGCAAAAGAGGAACAGGGATTACTTGAGGCAAGGATAAGAGAACTGGAAAGCAAACTTGCGAATGCAGAAATAATCGAACCCCAGAAAGTGAAGTCTGATAAGGTTTCCTTTGGAGCAACTGTGACAGTTGTGGATGGAGATACGGGGGAAGAAAAGGTATACAAAATTGTTGGAGAGTATATTTATGATCTGGAAAAAGGCGAAATTCCTTATACATCTCCAATAGCACAGGCTCTCATCGGTCACAGTGCCGGTGACTGGGTGGAGGTGAGAACCTCTCAGGGTATCAAGGAATTTGAAATAGTAAAGGTAGAGTACAAATAATGAGTTATCTTATCAGGGGCATCACAAAGAATGGGCATTTTAAGTTTGCCTGTGTTGAAGGTAGAGATCTTGTGGAGGAGGGGAGAAAAATCCACAACACCCTTCCCACCACCACAGCTGCATTTGGACGGGTGCTTATAGGTGCCGCTCTCCTTTCAGCCGATATCAAGGAGGGGAAAGTTATACTCCAGGTTAAAGGAGACGGACCTCTTGGAAGCGTCACAGCAGAAGCCAGGTATGATGGCTGGATAAGGGGTTATCCTGCAAAACCGGATGTGCATCTTCCTCCAAAGGAGGGTAAACTGGATGTTGGCGGTGCAATAGGTAAAAATGGAGTCCTGGATATAATCTTTGATTATGGATTGAAGGAGCCCTATGTCACTTCAGTCCCTCTTCAGACGGGAGAGATAGGTGATGATCTTGCGTATTATTATGCTTATTCTCTCCAGATCCCTGCCGTTGTTGCGGTTGGCGTCCACATCAACCCGGACAACAGTGTCAGGTCAGCAGGTGGAATTTTGATTGAGGCAATGCCTGATGCAACGGATGAGGAGATTGTTAAGCTGGAAGAAAATGTGAAGAAGATGGGCGGAGTAACTCCCCATCTTAACAGAGGGGAGAAAATAGAGGATTTAACAAAGAAATTACTCGATTTTGATGAAGTCGAAATTCTTTTAGAGAGGGAAATCTTTTTCCGGTGCTGGTGCAGTAAGGAAAAATCGGAGGAAGCGGTTGTGGCACTTGGACCTGAGGAAATTAAAAAGTCCATTGAAAAGAATGAACCCATTGAAGTAACATGCAAATTCTGTTTGAAGAAGTATATTTTTACCCCTGAGGAATTAAAGAGTATCCTTGAGAAGATTGAGTCTGAATGATGTACCAATCCTTATCCCACTGACAGCATCGAGATACTCATTTCCTGGAACCCATCCTTCACTTTTAACAAATGGATTAATGAAAAGAGTTGTACTTTTATCCAGTGGAAAATTGAGGTAGATTTCCAGCAATCCACCCGGACTGCCTTTTTTAGAGTAAAAGTCCTGTTTAAGAGGCTGGATCCAGAGACTTATTCTGATCTTCAGAAGAGAATTCCAGCTATTTTTCAGCCAGATTTCTGCATCAAGTTCGGGTAAGTTCAGATGCAATGATGAGTTTATTTTCCCTGCCAGGAAGTATCCCCATTTCTTTCCCCTGATGAGAAGTGAAACACCTGCAGAGAATCCCCATGGTGTGAGATAGTGTGTGAAGTAGAAATTCCAGTAATCTGAGGGTGCAAAACCGAAAATTTGAGGTGATAGCAGATTTAACCAGGTTAAGTATCCCTGAAGTTTCAGGTAATTGAGTTCTTTCTCATCCAGTTGAGAAGGGGAGACGTATCTTTTTATTCCTGCCCCTGAAGGGTGTACCCCCCTCATTGAGTATGGAAGATTTTCTCTGAAAAGGTCATACACCCATGCTGTGAAGTCAAGACCAAAGGCGTCTCTCTCTGAGATAATGGTACCTTCTGATTTTTCCATTTCTGTTGTATCCCTTGAAGCCTCTTCTGTTGAGGAAAACAGTATGTAGAACGAAGAATTCAAAATGTTTGAAAGTAACTGCGGAATTTCTTCGAGGCACCTGGATCTCTTGAAGAAGCAGTTTTTTCTGATCTCTTCGGTGAAAAAGAACTGAGCTTCTACTCCTGCCTCTTCTGCTCTGACAAGATCATGAGGAAATTTTTTCTTCAGATTTATGAGGTCTTCATCTCTGATATGGTCAACGGAGACAAATTTTTTAAAAAGCGGAAATGAGTAGATTTCATCATAACTGTTTACGCCCCTCATGGAAAGTATTGCCCTGTGCCACTCTTCATGTAGCCATCCATATCCACCGGGCAGGTAAAATAAAAAATAATCTTCACCGGTGAGGGCAAATGCCCATAATACAGCCTTAATTTTTGCGGGAAGTTCAAATCTTAAGATCCCTTGTGTGGTGATTCTGTGCAGAGTTGTGGAAAAGGCGGTGGTTACATTAAGAGTTTGATGCATGGAAAATTGATTAAATCTGGTATCAAAATTGTAAGGTAAATCAAGAAATGTTAACTGTGAGGCACTGGTAATGGATGGAAAGAGGAAAAGAAGAATGACAATTCTCTTCACTGAATCCCCACCAAAAAATAATGGCGGAGAGGGCGGGATTCGAACCCGCGGTCCCGGGGTCTCCGGGACACACGATTTCCAATCGTGCTCCTTCGACCAGCTCGGACACCTCTCCGCTCATATATATTATTCAAATTACCTTTTTGATTTCAACTGCTCTATCAGTATAATTAACCTGCAGAAGGGAGGTAGAAGATGAAGAAATTTTTACCGGTTGTTACAGCATTTTTCGCAGTACTGATTGGGTCCTGTGGTGCAACAATTTCATTTACAGTGACACAGGATATTTCTGAACAAACGGTCCAGGGTGTTGGAATACCTAATTGTGACCAGCTGACAAATGTTCCTGCGATAAACAACCTGCTCAAGCCTCTAAGCATAAATATTGAAAATTCGCAGGAGTATAAAAAGAAAGCGCCGAAGGTCATAACAAAGGTCACAATGGATAAACTTGTTCTTAAAATTACCGATACGGCTAAAAGTGGTGACAGCGATATTGACAATTTTAATTTTCTCAACTCCATAAAAGTCTATGCTGAACCTCTCACTGGTGACAGCGATAAAAAGGTACTTATCGGAGAGCTCGATCCGGTCCCGGATAATGCAACTGAGATAACTGTGAAAGGTTCAGGTGCTAACATTGTTAAATTTCTGAATGGTGATAAGTTCAAGGTAACCACGGAAGTTGATGGAAGAGCACCCTGTGACGATGTTTCCTTTGATGGTTACATAGTTTTTGATATTGAGGGTGAACTCTGATTAAAGAATCGGGAGCTCTATTTTAAGAGCTCCCTTGCTATTATGAACTTTTGAACCTCGTTTGTTCCCTGAGCGGGATGCCACGTGTAGGCATCACGCAGGAATTTCTCCACAGGATAGAGTGGGTCGGCTCCGTAACCTGCATATACTCTGTTTGCAAGATCCACAGCCTTTAGCATTATTTCCCCTGCATACCACTTTGCCATTGATGTTTCTTTTCTATGCTCCATACCTCTATCAGCCATGGATGAAGCTCTGTACGCAAGCAGTCTCGCAGCATCAATCTGTGTTGCTATTTCAGCTATTGCAAAGCTTATGTTGCTGAATTCTTTTAATTTCTTTCCAGCAACTTCTCTCTCCTTAACCCACTTTATTGTTTCTTCCAGCGCCCTTCTTGCCAGCCCTATGAACCCCCATGCAAGACTTATTCTGGTTATGTTGAGAACCTTGAGAGCAAGTTTCAGTCCCTCTCCGCTTTTACCAATTCTGTTTTCTTCAGGCACCTCCACCTCTTTGAGGACGATGTCAAAGGCTCTGTGTCCCCTCAGTCCAAAGGTATCAATTCTCCTCTCAAATTTAATTCCTTTAATACCTTTCTTCTCTATGATAAAAGCACTTATCCCCTTTGCGCCTGCTTCTGGATCTTCGCTTGCGAAAACCGCTATGAGATCAGCAAGATCAGCATAAGTTATGATTCTCTTTTTCCCCGTAAGGTAGTATCTGGTGCCTCTTTTAACGGCGATGGTTTTCATTCTTGCAGGATCTGATCCGGGACCTTCATCTGTGAGTGCGTAGGCGCCTATTTTACCTTGAGCAAGTGCACCCAGGAATTTTTTCTTCTGTTCTTCGCTTCCCCCAAGTTTTATAACATGGGAATAGAGCTGGGCAATTTCCAGAAAGGGTATGAGTGTCGGGCATGCATAGCCTATCTCTTCAGCAATTATTCCTACCTTTACATTACTGAGTTCAAGGCCACCATATTTTTGAGGTACAGAGAGGGAGGGAAGATAGAAGGGGTCACCGGTAAGCTGTTTAATTAAATCGGGGGGGATTCTATCCTTTTCGTCTATCTCTTTCTCTCTGGGTAGAATCAGTTCTTCTGCAAGCTTTCTGTATTTTTCCTGAATTTTCTTCTCATCTTCTGTGAAAAAATTACTGGCCATCCCCCTTTTCCTCCTTTGTCTTCAAGCCAATAATTTCCCTTGCCTCTTCCACTGTGGCAGGTTCTCTCCCCACATCCCTTGCCATTCTCACAGCCTGTTCCACCAGTGGTCCATTACTGGTAGCCATTTCACCATTTCCAAGATAGAAGTTGTCCTCAAGTCCCACCCTGATATCTCCACCCATTGCGAGAGCTGCTGCTACCAGCCGCCACTGGACCGGTCCTATTCCAATTACCTGCCAGTGTGACCCCGGTGGTAAAATATCCACCATGGTTTGAAGCATCCTTGGTGTGGGTGGAGCTCCTCCAAGTACACCCAGGATTATGCTGTAATGGACAGGAGGTTTCAGAAGTCCCATATCAAGAAGTGGGTAAGAATTGGCAATATGTCCCGCATCAAAACATTCAAGTTCCGGTTTTGTCCCCACTTCATTCATAACATTGATAAAGTACATTATGTCATCCATGGTGTTTTCAAAAACAAATTTAAAAACGAAATCTTTCCTCTTTGTACTGTACTTTGAGTAGTTCATTGACCCCATGTTGAGGGCACCTATGTCTGGTTTCAGCTGTCTGATGTGTTCTATTCTCATTTCTCTTGGTATACCCACTGCTCCTGTGGAGTAGTTGATGATTATATCGCATTTTGCCTTGATTGCCTCTGTTATTTCCTTGAACATTTCAGGTCTTATCGAAGGGGTCCCATCCCTTTCTCTGGCGTGAATATGAACTATAGATGCTCCTGCATTGTAGGCTCTGTATGTCTCCTCTGCCATTTCCTCCGGTGTATATGGGATCCCCGGATTCTGGTACCTGTTTGCAAGGGCACCTGTTATGGCCACACTGATAATAACTTTGTCACTTTTCCTTCCATACAGGTAATCGTAATCAAATCTTTCCAGTGGCATCTTCAACCTCCTTTTTAGTTAGTGAATACTCACTTATTAAGTAAAGCACAAAAATTTTGAAAATGCAAGGTGTTTGATATCGGATTAAGATTATTTTGAGAGGGAACCCCATAGAACTCACAATCTTAAAGTGCTAATATAAAAAGTATGGAAGTTAATCTGGTAGAACATACTCTGCGCTCCCTTGACTGGTATGAATTTGAAGAATGGCTGAGGAGTTTTCTCTACACCGAGGCAGGGATAAGGGCGCTGGAAAAGGAGGAATTTCTCTCTGATAAGGAGAGTGTTATACAGGCTCTTGATACGCTTGATGAGTATCTTAAACTTGTTGAGGAACGTTCTTCACCGCCTCTCTATTACATGGATGAACTTTCCAGGATCCTCTCCCTTATTGAGAAAAATGGAGAATTGCAGAAGGAGGATTTTGTTTCACTGAGAAGCTTTCTCTTTCTCCTGCGGGAAATGAAGAATTTTTTCAGCGGGATTGATTTTTCAAAATACCCCCATCTTGAAGTATTTAAAGGGTTCTGTGATTATGATGTTTCTCTTACGGTAAAATTTGATAAAATTTTTGATCCATCAGGAGAAATCAGGGATAATGCTTCTCCCGAGCTGATCAGGTTGTATGGGGAGTTGAAGAAGGCTGGAGAAAGTGTAAGGGCCACACTGCAGAGTATCCTCAATGACAGGGAGTGGAAGCAGATGCTCCAGGATAGATACTTCACACTGAGGGACGGAAGATATGTTTTACCACTGAAAAGGAATTTTATGGGGAAAGTAAGGGGAATAGTTCATGGACTTTCCTCAACGGGAAATACTGCCTACTTTGAACCTGATCTTCTTTTCAATCTTAACAACAGAATTCAAACTCTTCACGATGACATAGAAAGGGAGAAGAGAAGAATACTCAGTGAATTCTACTCCCTTCTTAAATCTCATATTTCACTTCTTCGGGAGTTGTATGATCTTATCGGAAGGCTCGATCTTCTGAACGCAAAAAGTCAAATAGTAAGGGAAACTGGAGGAATTAAGCCGGAGATAACAGATAAAATGGAAATATCAATCGTAGATGGCAGACATCCTCTTCTCCTGAAGAAAAGAGTTTCTGTGGTTCCCAATTCAATTTTCATGGATTTTAGAAAACCAGCACTTATTATTACGGGTCCAAATGCCGGAGGAAAGACTGTTTTCCTTAAAATGATAGGTCTTTTTCATCTGATGATAAAACGGGGCATTTTTATACCATCTGAAAGCGCCAGGACTTATGTACCGGAAAAAGTAATGGCTGAGATCGGAGATTATCAGAGCATCGGAGAGGATGCCTCCACCTTTTCTTCTCATCTCATAACATGTGACAGATTTTACAGAGATGCAGGAAAGGGGGACCTGGTGCTGATTGATGAAATTATGATGGGAACAGATCAGGAAGAGGGTTCCTTTCTGGCCATGAGTTTTCTCACAAAATTTGTTGATAAAGGTGTTTTGATTGCTGTTACAACCCACTACACATACTTGAAAATGTTGCCTCTGCTGGATGAGAGATTTGAAATAGCGAAGATGGATTTTGATTTCCAGAAATTTAAACCTCTCTACCGGATTGTGTATGGCTCCACAGGGATGAGTTTTCCTCTGCAAATAGCAAAGTTCCTGGGAGTAAGCAGGGAAGTGATTGAGGAAGCTGAAAGATTCAAAAATGATCTGGGAAGTGAGGAGGGAAAACTTTTCCTTTCTCTGGTGAAAAAGGAAAAAGAGATGGAAAAGAAGCTTGAGGAGATCCTCCAGAAAGAGAAGATTCTGGAGGAAGAGGGGAGAAAATTGAGGGAGAGTTTAAAAAGAAAGGAGGAAGAGCTTGAGGATAGGTGGAGAAAGGAGAAGGAGAAGGTGGCTACCCGGCTCAGGGAACTTGAAAGTGAGGTGAAGAAGGCTCTCTCAGAATTTCAGAAGGAAAAAAGGCCTGTGGTTTTAACTAAAGCAGGCAACAGAGTCAGGGTGGAAATGAAAAATTTACTGGACAGTGGACCTCAGAGCGGTGAAAAGTTGAACATCGGTGATCTTGCTGAGTACAGAGGACTTGGTGTTGTTGGAAAGGTGGTTGAGGTTGATGAAAAGAGGGTGAAGATTGTTTACAGGGGAAAGGAATTTGTGGGTAAACCGCAGATGTTCAGGAAAGTGGGGGAATCAAGGGAGGAGGAGAATTACAGAAAAGAGTATTCCCTGAAGCAGGCAGGGTATGAGAGAGTGGATGTGAGGGGAATGATTTCTGAGGAAGCAATTGCAGAGATTGAAAAAAAGTTAAATGAACTTGTTTTAAAAAACTTTTCAGGTAAACTCATTGTCATACATGGACATGGCACCGGGGTGTTGAAAAAGAGAATAAGGGAATACCTCAAGGATCATCAGCTGGTTGAGAAGTGGAGGCCCGGTGAACTGGAGGAGGGCGGAGATGGAGTAACAGTTATAGAAATTTAGGAGGTTGTTATGGAATCAAGAATGATGGAAGCAATATATGACTTTTTTGAGATGGTGGGCATTAATCCAGATGAAGCCCTTGATATTGAGGATCTGGAGAGGACAAGCTGGTATTTTCAGTATGGGCAGGATGGTATTCATATTATTGCAGATGAGTATCCTGAATTTGCAGGTGAACCCGTAATATCCATTGTTACGCCGGTGGGAGAGATCAGTGATCAGAAGATGGAAAGTAAAGAAGATTATATTGAACTTCTCGAGAAACTCCTGGAGCTCAATCTTGATATCTATGACGCGGCACTTGGTTTTTATGATGATATGATTTATCTTGTTACAAGGCTTTCCGGTTACGGAGTTGATGCTGAGATGATCAAGGAAAAAATTGAACACCTGATAGATCAAAAGAAAAAGGTAGGTAAGTACCTGTGGGGAGATTCGGATTTTTAATCTTTCTTGCAGTTATACAGGGCTTGACAGAATTCCTCCCTGTTTCAAGTTCAGGACATCTTGTTCTCATTCAGAGTTTTTACAGGGGGTTTTTCCAGCCAGGAGCACTCTTCGATGGCATCCTTCACCTTGGAACGCTGCTGGCTGTGATTGTGGCTTTCTGGAAGGATGTGGTGAGGCTCATAAGGGTCTTCTTCAAATGGGATAGAAAAGATCCCTATTTCAGGGTGATCTGGCTGATTATGACAGGATCTGTGCCTGCTGCAATTGTGGGCCTGGGATGGAAAGATCAGATTGAGGCTCTATTTAACTCAACCTCAAGCCTTTTTCCTGGATGGTTGTTTACAGGGGTAATATTGATTCTGAGTGACTTTTTTAGAAGAGAAAAGAAAGAGATGAAGGATATAACCTATCTGGACGCGCTTATAATAGGTACATTCCAGGCACTTGCCCTGGTGCCCGGGATTTCAAGATCTGGCTCTACCATTGCCTCTGGAATTTTCCTGGGGTTGAAAGGATCCGTGGCTGCAACATTTTCCTTTCTTCTTTCTCTTCCTGCTGTTGGAGGAGCAGGTCTACTTGAATTGAGGCATGTTGAGGAGATCAGCCACTCAATGTTACTGGAGTATGTTGTTGCCGGATTGGTGGCTTTTGTGGTTGGAGTTTTTTCAATAAAGATACTCCTGAGGGTGATCAGGAGCAGATCATTGAAGTGGTTTGGAATATATTGTCTCATCCTTTCTCTTCTAACACTCCTTCTCAGGTAGGAGGAACGCTTGGGTGACAGGAGTCGGGTAGCCAGAAATGCAGGGATCGTAGGTATATCAGTTCTTGTAAGTCGTATAACAGGTTTGATCCGGGAGATGGTTATTGCAGGTGTCTTTGGAGCAGGCAGCGCCACTGATGCTTTTTTTGTGGCTTTCAGGATACCCTATACCCTCAGGCAGCTCTTTGCCGAAGGTGGAATGAATGTTGCCTTCATTCCTGTTCTCTCTGAGGTTAAGACACGCAGCAGCAGAGAAAATGTGGAAAGATTCATCGGTAATGTCCTTGTTACATTTTCCCTCGCTCTGTTCTTTATCATTGGTTTTGTGGAATTTTTCCCCGATATTGTGGTGAAGCTGTTTGCCTTTGGTTTTTCAAAGGAACCTTCCACCTATAATCTGACCATTCTGCTGACAAGGATGGTTTTCCCCTATATCTGGTTAATAAGTATGGTTGTGCTCTTAGGTGGTGTTCTGAATACCTATGGCTACTTTTTTGCCCCTGCAATCTCACAGGCTCTGCTTAACATTTCAATAGCCGGGTTTGGTTATTTTCTGGGGAGGTACCAGTTTGGTCTGCCTCCCATTGTTTCTCTGGCATATGGTGTACTTGTGGGTGGTTTTTTGCAACTCCTTCTTCAGGTCGTATGCTTTCCCCGAACGGGATTGAAAGTTTATCCTCACTTTGACATTCGCGATCCATACATGAGAGAGGTGGGGAAGTTGCTCCTCCCTGCTGCAATGGGACTGATGGTTTATCAGCTAAACACTCTTGTATCAACTCAGCTTGCCTCTTTTCTTCAGAGGGGCAGTGTATCCTACCTTTACTATGGTGACAGACTGATGCAGCTACCCATAGGGGTTTTCTCCTTTGCCATTTCAACGGCAGCTCTTCCTTCCCTTTCCATGCAGAGTGCATCTTCAGAACATGACAGGGCTGCTGAATTGCTTTCCTTTTCCATGAGACTTAACTTTCTTCTGGTGATACCTGTCATGATCCTTTATCTTTTCCTCGCTGATCAGATTGTTGATATTCTTTACAGAAGGGGTGCCTTTACGCTGGAAGAAGTGAGGGCAACAGGTTCTGTTCTAAGGTTGTACGCTGTGGGTCTCTGGTCTGCGGCATCTGTGAGAGTCCTTGCTCCATACTTCTATTCGAGAAAGGAGCCCTATGTTCCACTCAAGTCTGGCCTGGTTTCACTTACGCTAAATTTTGTTCTCGGTATTGTTTTGATGAGATATATCTCTTATCGTGGTCTTGCTCTATCAATTGCTGTGGCATCGATGGGCAATTTCACCTTCCTCTGGATAATGGCTTCCAGACGACATAAGCTTTTAGGTTTTAAAAATTTCAGAACAATTTTTTTTAAACTCTTCGTTGCATCAGCTCTGGGAATTTTTACCCTCCTTCTTTTCCGTTATTTCTGGGCATACCCTCTCCACTCCTCCCTTCTGCTCCGTTTATTATGGCTGACCTTTGCTTCCTCTGTTGTTTTTCTGGTATATTTTTCGGCAACCATTGTTCTTAAAGTGGAAGAAGCAGTTTCGCTGTTAAAAGGTGCTGGTAAAAGGCTGGGTCTGGTTAAACAAAAAGATTGACATAACTGTCATAAAATATATAAAATGTAGAATGTAAAATTGGATTTTAAGGAGGAAGTCACTTGCTCAAATTTGTTGTTAAAAGGAAAAATTTTCAGGCATTCGTAACCGATTTTAAGGAAAAAATTCAGAAGAGCGGAATTTATCTGAAGACATCGAGGGATGTTTCTGAAGGGGATGAAGTGAATATAGTTTTTCAGTTTCCGGAGGAAAACATAGAAATCTCCGGGATAGGTGAAGTTAGCTGGGTGGATGACGAGGTTGATTCCACCGGCAGGAAAGGCTTCCTTGTGAGAAATATTGTTCTGACTCCTGAAAGTATGGAAATCCTCGAGAATGCAGGCGGAATTGTTCCTCCTCCAGTTTCTGCTACTCCCCCACCTTCCACTGCTTCCTCTACTGCTGAGAAAGAAATTACTTCAGATTATGCGTCACCCTCAGCATCTCAACCGCAGTCCGCACCACCCACTCCATCTCCCCAACCTCCTGCCCAGCAGTCACCTTCTCAGGGCTATACACCACCACCATCATACCAGGCTCAAACTCCGCCACCTTATCAACCTCCATCTCAGCAATCTGTCCCCCCTCAGCAACAGCCACCAACTGCTCAGATTTCCGTAAATGTTTCTTCAGGAGCTCCTCAGGTTCCTCCGGCGTATCAGCAGGTACCTCCCCAGAACGTTCTTCTTGAAGAGGATCTCAAGAAATTGAGAGGGTCAAGGGGGTGGATCTGGGTACTGATTGTAGTAATACTGCTTGCCGCTGGAGCTTTCTGGTTTTTTGGCATGGGTGGGAAGGAGTATTTTATGAAGAAGGAAGTGGTGGAAAAATCTCCACCTCCCCCGCCGCAACCGCAGAAAGTGGTTGTGGAAGTTAAACCGGTGGTGCCAAAGCCACAGCCTGCTCCCAAGCCTGCTCCAAAACCTCAACCTCCACCTCCTAAGCCGAAGAAGAAAAAACACAAAAAAAGAGTAGTGGTGAGACCTGCGGGGTTGAGAGACTTTGTATACACAACGGGAAGCAATTTTACCCATCTCGAATTCATTTTTAATAGACCCTACAGAAAATTCATCCCATCTCCTCTGGAAGATTCTCTCAATATTTATGTTCCCAACGCCTATAATGAAACAGGTCAGGATCAGTATTTCATAAATTCTTCTCTTGTCAGGAGTGTGGTAATTACGAGGGAGGAGGGAACACTGGCAATTACCATCTATCCAACCACTCCTTCTCTCCCCTACTATGAGTTTGACAGAGAGAAAGACAGAATAATCGTTAATTTCTACAAGACGCACTGATGAAGGTCGCAAGATTCTGGGAAAAGCTTGATAACAACAGGGTAAGATGTACTTTATGTCCTCATAACTGTGTGATTAGAGATGGAAAAATGGGAGTATGCGGGGTTAGAGTGAACAGGGGAGAGACACTCTACACTCTTGTGTATGACAGAATTGTTGCAGCAAATATTGATCCCATTGAAAAGAAGCCTATTTTTCATGTCCTTCCAGGTACCACGATTTTTTCCATAGCAACAGTAGGTTGCAATTTGAGATGTAAAAATTGTCAGAATTACTCAATTTCTCAGTATCCCATCCTGAATAAGGGGAAAGTTACGGGAGATTATGTTACCCCTGAAATGATTGTTGAAAGTGCACTCCGGTATGGGTGCAGGAGCATAGCATATACCTACACGGAGCCCGCCATATTTTATGAACTTGCCTATGATACTGCCAAACTGGCTCATGAAAAAGGGCTTTTGAACTTCTTCATAACCAATGGATATATCAATCCCCAACCCCTCAGGGAAATTCTTCCATATCTGGATGGAGCAAATGTTGATCTCAAGAGTTTCAGAGATGAAACATACAGAAGGATAGCCTCTGGAAGATTACAACCTGTGTTAAATACAATAAAAACACTCTTTGAAGCAGGCAAGTGGGTGGAGGTAACAACCCTCATAATACCCGGAGTTAATGACAGTGAAGAGGAACTCAGAGATATAGCAAGATTCATCAGGAGTATTTCACCCGATATCCCCTGGCATCTCAGCGCATTTTATCCCGCTTTTAAAATGCTTGATGTTCCTCCTACTCCTCCTGAAAAGATCAGGAGAGCCAGGGAGATTGGTCTTGAAGAGGGATTGAAGTTTGTTTACTCAGGGAACCTGTGGGGTGATGTGGGAGAAAATACCTTCTGTCCCGGTTGTGGCAAGATTGTTATTGGAAGAGTAGGTTACAGAATAACTGAGATGAATATCAGGGGAGGAAGGTGTATATTCTGTGGCACAACAATTCCTGGAATTTTTGAGTAATGAAATTTTCTCCATTTATTAAGGACTTACTTCTTAAGGGCAGGGAGGAAAATGTTTTTTCTGTGGCTGCTGCTTCGGTGATATGGGGGGATGAGGTTTTTTTCGCCACAGTTTCTGACGAAAAGTTAATTTCAGTAACACCCGAGACTCTCTTTGATGTGGCTTCCCTTACAAAGCCACTTGTTACAGCTTCCCTTATTTTTCAGCCAATTCTTGAGAAAAAACTGTCTCTTTCCACCACACTGGGAGAGATAGTCGAAGATTCGAGGGAAACCCTCTGGGAAAACACGACAGTTTTACAGTTACTCAACCACTCATCAGGCCTTCCATCCTACAGGTTCTATTTCCTGAATTTCATCAATAAAGGAGGAAGACTTGAAAAGGGGGATAAAAGTAAATGCAACAGACTGGTGAGGATGATTCTTGATGAAAGGATGGAATACCAACCCGGAAGCCGTTCATCTTACAGCGATTTCGGGTATATACTTCTTGGAAAGGTGGTGGAGAAAGTTTACAGTGCAACCCTGGAAAGTGCGTGGATGGGATGGAAAGAAAGGTTTGATCTGGATGGTATGATATTTAATCCTCCAGATGGAAAATATATACCCCCTACCGAGATACTGGGCTACCGGGGTCCTGTGAGAGGAGAGGTTCATGATGAACACGCCTTCATCTGTGGAGGTGTGGCGGGACATG
>JALSQH010000127.1 GCA_026985515.1 bacterium | reverse complement strand
GGACATGCAGGTTTATTTGCCTCACTGAAATCCATCTCCCGGTATGTTGCTGATTTTATGAAAAATTTCTCAGGTGAAGATATTTTTTTTCCTTCATCCTTTCTCAGAGAGATTCTCTCTCTCAGAATTGAGAATTCAACATGGCTTCCAGGGTGGGATACCCCCTCACCCCGGAGATCTCAGGCAGGAGAAAAGGCTGGTAGAAATGTGATAGGGCATCTTGGATATACCGGTTGCTCAATATGGATGGATCTTGATAAATGGGTGGCGGGTATTCTGCTCACCAACAGAACCTTTCCCACGAGGTTCAACCAGAAGATAAAATTTTATAGACCCTACTTTTATGATAAAATATGGGAAAGTAATCTAAAGAACTTTTTATGAAGGAGGTGTTAAGATGCTTTCCAGTATTCCTTTTAACTGGGAAAAATTGAGGGAGTTAAGCGATGCAGAACTTGCCAGAATAGGTTTGATTGCGGAGCTTGATGCCATCAATCTCTACGAGCAGCTGGCAGCCCTTGCAAAGGATCCACTGGTAAAAAAGGTTTTTTACGACATTGCAAAAGAGGAAAAGGAACACGTGGGTGAATTCCTTGAGTTACTGAAACGCCACGATGGCGAAATCGAAGAGGCACTGAAGGAGGGTGCAGAGGAAGTTGTGGAGATGGAGAAGGAGAAATAATTCCTAATTTCTTTTCTTTCGCCGGGAACTGCTGGGGATTCCCATCTGTTCCCGGTATTTTGTTACTGTTCTTCTTGCTACTTTGTAACCCCTTCTATTCAGTATTTGACTTATCATATCGTCGCTGTAAGGTTTGTCGGGTGGTTCTGATTCAATCAATTTCCTGATCAGGTCTTTAACAACATTTACTGAAACCTTTTCTCCATACAGGGCACCAGTTTTTGAGATACCCTTGGGAAGAAGATCTTTTATCTTCATCAGTCCATATGGGGTCTGAATATACCTGTCCTTAATTGCTCTGCTGACTGTACCATGATTCACACCAATTTTCTCTGCCAGTTCTTTCATCGTTATTGATTTTAATTTCAGTTTGTCCCCCGTGAGAAAAAATTCCTTCTGCACTCTGATCAGTTCTTTTATGATTTTTTCAATCACACTTTCAGCAAACTCAGCGGATTTTCTGAGCTGGAGAGCTTCATTGTAGAATCTTTTCAATTTTTCCTTATCATCATCAGATATTGTTTCCCATTTTTCCCTGATTTTTCTCCAGAGATCCTCCTTAACCTTTATCACCCTCGTATAAACATTTTCCATTTCATAGTCTATGTCTTCAACTTCCCGCTTTGTTCCATTAACATAGATATAACTTTTTACCTTTTTTATCGTTGCAACTGGCTTGATTATGTTTGATGACATGCTGTCAATTGTGGTTTTCAGAGTCTGCTCCCTGTAGAGGGCAGCTGGAGATGGTGTAAGGGAGGAGAGAAGTTCAAGACCCTCCTTAACTTCGCTGATTTCCAGTCCTGTAATCTCAGCAATTTCATCATACCGGTTCAATCGAATTAACTCCGCCATCTTTTCTTCATCTTCCATTATTGCCTCAACTATTCTCCTTGCATGATCCACTCCCTTCTCATTTTCTTTATCCCTCAACTGGAGAAGAAGAGACTCTGCGAGATTTCTGGCGGCTATTCCAGGTGGGTCAAGCTGCTGAATCTTTTTCAGCACCCCTTCAATCTCCTCTTCGGTGGGTGGTGGTTCGAGGTCACAGGAATCGGGATTTGTGAGTTCTTCCACCAGCTCCCTCCAGGGGTTAAGGTATATTTGTTCCTTCTTTTCCCTTCGCCGTTCACCTTCATCCTCGTAATATTCTATTGTTCTGGTTATTACCCTGTCTGGAATGAAGCCTCTTTCATCGATGTTCATGATTATTCTTATACCTATATAGAGTTCTCTCTCGCTGTTTGCTGCGATTCTGAACTGATCAAGGAGATATTCCTGGAGGGTTTTGGCTGTGTTTATGTTGGCAAAATAGTCAAATTCCTCCTCTTCTTCCAGCTTTCTTGCATATCCCCGACTGTATCCGGTAGGGTAGCTCCTTGGTTGATCAAGGAGCTGATCAAGATCTTCCCTGGTAAGAGGTTTTCCATCTGATGAGGGAGTTTCAATGAAGAGTATCTCCTGTGATTTTAAACTTGCAAACTCCTCCAGTGCATCGGGAGAGAGTTCAAGCATATTGGCAGTTATTATCTGCTGAGTCTGAACCTGTGTCTGTTTCAGCGAAAGATTCTGGGTGAGATTCTGGGTTAATCCCATTCCAAATTTGCTTTTTTCCATCAATTATTATTATAACAGCGTTGAGCATAAGGGACAAGGTTTTTACTCTTTCTCTCTTGACAATAGTTGTATATTGTATACAATGTAAACGCTGGAGCTTTTATGATGTCACGGGTGAATAGATTTTCAAAAACCCTTAGAGAAGAGATAGTTGACATTTTACGCGAGGCAATAATTAAGAACAAATTGAAGCCCGGTACCAAAATTTCCGAGATGGAACTGGCAGAGGAGTATGGTATAAGCAGAACTCCTGTGAGGGAAGCTCTCTGGCAGCTGGAGTCTGAGGGGTTTGTAAAAATTATTCCCAGAAAGGGTGCCGTTGTTGCCACAATTACAGAAGAGGATGTGAGAAATTTTTATGAACTCAGAGCTCTTCTGGAAAGTTATGCTGCGACCAGAACTCTCGATAAGATGACAGAAAAGGATATAAAAAAACTTGAATCTCTGAATAAAAAAATGGAGAAGGCCTACAAGGCCGGGGATGTAAAGGAGCTTTACAGGGCGCATAATGAGTTTCACAAGCAATTGATAAAACATTGTGAAAATAAATTGCTGTTACAGATTCTGGAAAATCTCTACCAGAGATTTCAGAGATTCAGATGGTACCTGACTCTCCTGAAAAAGATGGAGGGTTCCATAGAGCAGCACTGGCAGATCATTGATGCAATTAAACGCAGGGACCGGGAAGCTGTCGCTGAACTTGTAAAGGAAAATGCTTACTATGGAATAGAAACCCTTATAAGGGAGGTTTTAAAGAGATCGGGGGATTTTTCTCCCCCTGAGGAAAAATGAACATCGATCGAGAATTCATTGAATTA
>JALSQH010000126.1 GCA_026985515.1 bacterium | reverse complement strand
AATTTGGTGGTACTGATGCAAGGTTTATGCAGCCGGGCTTTGCGTTACTTTCTGATCTTGCTATGAAAAAAATTGTTATTAGATTTAATCTGGGTTATGAGGAAAGGGATTATACATTTATCAAGGAATACGGAGTTGCATTTGATGATAAGATCTTTTATGGATTTTCTTTCAGCTACAAACACAGTTCCACTCTAACACCATTTGTGGAATACAGGGGAAGTACGCAGGTTTTACACAGATCAAAGGGTGCTAATTATAATGACAATGAGCTGTATTTTGGTATGAGTAAGTTGATTGATAGAATTGTCTTGAATTTTGGTGGCAGCATTGGATTGAGTGGTGGTATTGGTGTACCCTCGTGGAGAATGATCCTGGGAGTTTTCTATGTTCCAGAGAAAAAGGTAAAGCAGAAAATTGTACCTGTTGTGAAAAAGAAAAAACGAATTGTAAAGAAAAAACCTGAAAGAGGAGAAGTGGTTATTGGTATTGTTAATGAAGAAGGTGAGCCATTAAGTGATGTAGCAATTGTAATAATGAAAGATAAGAAAAAAGATTCTATTAAAACTAAATTTGGTATTGCGAAATTAAGTCTCCGGGAGGGTAATTATAAATTGATCGCCAGGAAAAAAGGATACTATCAGGTTCAGACTGATCTGAAAGTAAGAGGTAACAAGAAGAGAGAAATAAAAATCATAATGAGAAAGAATCCCCTGGAATTGTCAGAAAAGAAAAACCGGCAACTTGGTAGTGTTAGTTTCAGAATTATTAATTTCAAGACTGGAAAATTTGTTAAGAAAGGGGAGATCTTCCTTCCAGAAATGAATGTCAAAGATATTTTCAGAGATGGGAAATGGAGTATTATTTTAAAACCTGGTACTTATAGATTCGTATTCACCTCGGAAGGTTATTATCCAATTAACACTACGGTAACCGTTGGATGGAATCAGAATGTTAAGTCAGTGATTGAAATGGTGAAACGGGAGAAAAAAGAGAAGGTGGTGGTGACCGAAAAGGAAATATTTATTAAGGATAAGATCCTTTTCAAGACAAATTCAGCAAGGATACTTCCAAAATCATATCCGATTTTAGATGCCCTGGTTGAAACAATCAAAAAACATCCAGAAATTGAGAAGATAATAATAAAAGGACATACCGATTCTGTGGGGAGTAGAAAATACAATCTCAGGCTGTCTCAAAGGAGGGCAAATGCTGTTCGAAACTATCTTATTAAGAAGGGTATACCGCCCCAGAAACTTGAAGCAGTGGGATATGGAGAGGATTATCCTATTGCTGATAACTCAACATCAGAGGGAAGGGCTATGAACAGGAGAGTTGAATTTGAAATTGTCAGAAGAAAAGGCAGTAAATAGGGGGACTTGATGAAAAAATTAATAGTACTATTTCTCGTATCAGCATATTTGAGTCTGCCACTGAGTTTATTGTCAGAAGTAAGACTTACCATAAAGATAAAGTTCGCGAAAGAAAAACAGGTTCTCTATATAACTGATAAAGGAGAAAAGTGGTTAAGAAATGGGGATGTGATTCCGCCCGAGGGTGAAATCAGGACAGAAAATGGGAGATGTGTTCTTGTTTTTCCAGATGGGTCAGAAATAAAATTACTGGAAAATTCTGTGCTAAAGCTTGATAATGTTATTCTGAATAAAAAGAAGAACGCCCTTTTCGTAAAGATTATTAATTTTACAGGTAAAGTTTTTTTAGAATTGTCAGGTCATTAAAACTGAAAAAGTCGTATCAGATAAAATTACCTTCCTCAGTGATGGGGATAAGGGGTACAAAAGTTTTTTCAGATGTGGATAAAAGTAAAAATTCCAGATTAAGTTCCTATGAAGGAAAATTCTTTGTAAAAAGTAGAAGTGGTTTTTGCAGGGGTAATTCATGACAGCAGGATAGAGTTTTTATCCTTCCGAAAGGGAGCTTTTTATGTAACTGTGCAGTCTGTTGATTCTCTGGGATTTCTATCTATACCAGAGTCACCAGTCAGATTTAATGTTGAGGAGTAAAAAAATGAGAAAGATGCGGGTATTTATGCTTGTATTAACGATTTTTCTTACAGCAGGGGTGGTCTTTGCTTCTAATTATGATAAGGATAGAGATGGAGTAAATGACAGAGCAGATCTCTGTCCACAGCAAAAGGAAATAGTAAATGGGTTTGAGGACAGCGATGGATGTCCCGATACTATCTTTATAAGAATGATTGGCAAAATCAGGGGACCGGTGAAAGGTGGTGTTGTAACGATAGTGGATAATCATGGAAAACAAATTTCATTTAAAGTTAAGAGAAATCTGTTTGAGTGGATAACAAATATCCCTTGCATATACAGTATAAGAGTAGATAATGGAAGATGTTCTTCTAACTGGATAAATATTTATCCAGCAAGGGGGGAAATTGTAAAAGTTATACTCCCTGTGAGATGTTCAGGAAGTAAGGATAATAGATCAAATAAAAATAAAACATTTCCAGCTAGATAATAAATTTGGTTTTTTCATTTCTAAGCTTAAAGCGATTTCTTGACTATAACTATTTATTTTTCTATACTATAAGTAAGTATTCACTAATAAAACAAAAAGGAGGAAGAGATGCCCAGTATGCGTGAAATGGTTAAGGAGTTGCATGAGAGGAGGGAAAAAATCAAGCAAATGGGTGGTCCTGAAAAGATTAAAAGACAACATGAGAGGGGCAAACTCACTGCGAGGGAGAGGATTGATCTTCTGGTGGATCCTGGCACATTTCTTGAGATAGGAATTCATGGTACTGTTATGATGAGTGACGAATTTGTCCCTGCTGATGGGGTCATCACAGGTTATGGAAAAATAAATGGAAGATGGGCAGCGATTGCCGCATATGACTTCACTGTGAAGGGTGGCTCCATAGGTCCAACGGGTGAAACAAAGGTGACAAGACTGAGAGAGCTTGCACTGAAGGAAAAGATGCCAATGATCTGGTTAATTGATTCTGCAGGGGCCAGGATAGATCCCAAGGGAACTCATCCAGATTTTATTTCAGCTTTTGCAGGGACAGGGTACCTTTTCCAGGAAGAAGTGGTAATGTCAGGAGTTGTTCCTCTTATTGCTGCTATGATGG
>JALSQH010000125.1 GCA_026985515.1 bacterium | reverse complement strand
CTATTTATGGCCTCTGGTTCGGGAAAACCTGCGGCAAGAAGAGCAACAATTATTTTTTTAAAGAGAGATTCCATAACCCCCTCCTTCCCAAAAATTTGATGGACTTCCCCACAGGCACAAGGGCACTATGTTTATCCTCACCTCTACTGTAATCCATCAATTCAAGGGTGAAAAGAGAATTTTCACCAGCCACTTTGAAAAATTTATCAAAATCGATCGAACCTTCACCGGGTGGGAGATGTTCATCTTTGAAACCGGAATTATCATGAATGTGATAATCAACAACCATTTTTTTTATTTCCTCTAAAACATCGATCCAATCCCTGTCAGTGATACTGGCGTGACCCACATCAAAACATAATCTCAAATATGGCGACGAAAACCCGGAAACGAAAAAAGCCACATCACGAGGTCGATCCTTTCCTCCACTACCATTTTCAAGGGCAAGGATAAATGGTGAGCCGATAATCTTTTTCAGAAGCTTCTCCACTGACTCTGCAAGGTTATCCCATTTGCACTTTACGATATCATCCTCATCTTCCGATTCTATGCCCGTGTGAATCACAACCGGGACCGGTGCCATCAATGAAAACCCGTCAAGAGAATCAAGAAGAAACAGAGTTTCATCAATGGCCCTATTTCTTACTCTGTCTTCGCAACTGGAAAGCGAAAAATAATCTGCAGGCTTCTTATTTACGAGCCTTTGATAAAAAGGAGAATGAACACTCGCAATGGAGACACCATACTTTTCAAAAAATTCCTTCACTCTCCCAACATACTTCCTGTCCCTGTAATCAAAATGTGGAGGCGCACCCCAGAGTTCAACTATATTAAACCCATACTCTGCAACACTTTTTATCTCTGATTCACCAAGTCTGTAAAAGGCAAAAATGTGAGTTGAAAGAGAAAACATACCCTATGAAATTTGCATTTTACCAAGTTTTTCCGCTAACTTCCGGGTTAGGCCAACGATATCTGTATCTTTCAAATCAGCGAGAGTAATTGTGTCAAAAAAATTCATAATAAGCCTGTTAAGATAGAGCCATAATATTCTCGTGAGACAATTGGCACTCCTGTCACACTCTTCTGGATGTTCAACGCACTCACTGACATTGATTGACTCCTCGGCAGCTTTTACTATTTCAGAAAGCTTGATATCTTCGGGATCTCTTGCCAGAAGATAACCTCCTCCTGGCCCCCTTACACTCTTAACTATGTTGAACTGCTTCAAATGAAAGAAAATCTGCCCCAGATAGGTTATTGAGATATTCTCATTCTCTGAAATATCCTGAAGAGACACTGGGCCCTTATCCATATGATTCACAAGGTAAATAAGAGCCCTTATTGCGTATCTGCCACGTGTTGATATCTTCACAAGTTATAGTATATCAATCATTATTAAATTTATCAACTATTTAAATAAGGTTGAAAATCGCACCCTCATGATTAAATTCATAGTGAAGCCACTATTAAAAAAATTCTGGAAGGGAGGTGATACAATGAAAATATGGGTATTCGGATTATATGGGATTGTCTCAACAACTGCCATGACAGGCGCAAAGGCAATTGAGAAAGGGAAAGCACCAAAGACTGGACTTGTTACCGAACTTCCAGAATTTTCTGAAGAGATTAACAAAACAATTCCTTTTAAATTCAAATTTGGTGGCCACGAAATCAGGCAACTTGATAAGAACGGATATGAAGCAACCCTCTACCACTGGAATCTGAACAGACATTTTGACAGGGAGTTTCTGGATGCAGTAAAAGATGATCTATCCGAAATAAGGGCAAAAAAAGGAACGGCACTCAACTGTGGAAGTGCTATGGAGGATCTTGGAGAAATTGATTATCTCGAAAAGAATGAAAAATTAACACTTTCAGATATTGTCGATGCAATAGAGAAAGATATCAAGGAATTTGCTGACGAAGATACGGTAGCCGTAAATGTTGCCTCAACTGAGCCAGTCATAAAGTATGATAAACAGTATCATGACAGACTGAATGACTTTGAAAAACTGATTAAAGAAAACAAAAAGGAGCTCATAACGGCCAGTTCTCTCTATGCATATGTTGCCCTTAAAAATGGAATACCATACATAAACTTTACACCCAGTTCCGGTGCATCACTTCCCGCATTAAAAGAACTTGCAGAGAAAAATAAAGTCCCCCATGCGGGAAACGACGGTAAGACCGGTGAAACTCTTGCAAAAACAACAATAGTACCGATGTTCAAATACAGGAACTTAAAGGTACTGGGATGGATGGGATACAACATTCTGGGGGATTTAGACGGTGTGGTCCTGAATCACGCTGACAACAAAGAAAGCAAGATAATTTCAAAGGATGGAGTTCTGGAAAAAATTCTGGGATATTCACCCTTTACAATAACAGAAATCAACTACTTCCCCTCTCTTCAGGACAACAAAACTGCATTTGATTTCATACACTACGAGGGATTTATGGGAAGGAAAATGAAATTTTACTTCATCTGGGACGGAATAGATGCAATTCTTGCCGCTCCACTTGTAATTGATCTTGCAAGATTTATACTCTACGCGAAGAAGAAAGGAGAATCTGGAGTGGTAAAAGAACTGGCCTTCTTTTTCAAGAGCCCCATGGACACAGATGTGTATAACACCCATGAACAGTACCAGCTTCTGGTGGAATGGTTTAACAGATTGAAAGAGAAATAAAAAATGGAAGCCGTTATACTTGCAGCCGGCTTCGGAACGAGAATGGGGGGAGAAAAACCCAAACCTCTTCTCCCCCTTTTTGGAATTCCCATAGTGGAACATAACATCAGGAAACTTCTTACCAGCAAAATTAATAAGATCACAATTGTTTACCATGATGAAAGGATCAAAGACTATCTTGAGAGTAAATTCAGAAATCTGAACTTCGTTTACAACAATGCACCCGAGCGAGAAAATGGATACAGCCTGTACTTCGCCAGAAACGATGTAAAAGACGACTTTATACTGCTGATGGCTGATCACTTCTTCGAAGATTCATTTTTTTCCTCCATCTCTTCTGAAGAGACCCATACAGCTTTTGTTAGCAGTTACTGTGACGATCCCGATGAGGCAACAAAAGTCAGCGTCGAGGGGGATCTGGTTAGAAAAATAGGTAAGAGGCTGGAAAAATATGATTATTTTGACACAGGTTTCTTCTACTGTAAACCCGACATCTTCAACTACATAGAAAAACTCTCATCCGAAAAGGAAAAGATAAAACTTGCAGAGGTCTTTCAGAAAATAGCAGATGAAAACAGATTGAAATGGAAATCTGTGGATGGCTTCTGGATAGACATAGATACTCCAGAGGAATTAAAAAAGGCAGAAAAATATATTTCAGGATCCCTATCAAAAGAAAGTGACGGATATATTTCAAAAAAGATAAACAGAAAATTCTCCACCCCCATCTCCAGGCTGCTGGTAAAATATGATTTTCTTACCCCCAACAGAATTACCATTATTTCTACTCTAATTGGATTGATTCCCTTCATCTTTTTTGCCTTCGGGAAATTCGTGGCAGGAGGAATTTTTACTCAGATAGCTTCAATTATAGATGGCTGTGACGGTGAGGTTGCAAGAATAAAGAAACTCTCATCCCGTAAAGGCGCCGTACTGGATTCACTTCTTGACAGATATGTTGACATTTTTATTATGTTCGGAATATTTCTCCCCTTTTCCTCTTCAATAACCGGTAAAATCTCCTTTTTCCTTGCAGTAACAGGTACGATACTTGTTAGTTACATCTCTCACATGACTGGGATCCGTCCAAAATTCATTACAAGGGATGCAAGATTATTCCTCATCATGCTGGGGGGGTTACTAACTCCGTTATCTAAAGAAATAATGCTATACACTCTCCTTTTAACAGGTATTCTTTCCCATCTTGGAATTTTCTACACACTGGTCAGATTTTTCAGGGAGAAAAGTCTTGAATAAAGCTGTTCTTTTTCTAAAATAAAATTAAATCCTGAGAGGGGGAAACAATGCTACTCCTTGGTCTTGATTTAGGTTCAGTGAGTTTAGACGCAGTTGTCATAGAAAGCGAAAGCGGAAAAATTCTTTACTCAACATACAGGAGAACAAATGGCAGGGCGAAGCAGAAATCTGAAGAAATTCTGAGGGAATTGCTGGAAAAATTTCCGGAAGGATTTGACCATGCCCTTGTTACTGGAAGCGGAAAAGAAATTGTAAAATCCCTTGCAGGAATAGAAACTGTCAATGAGATCATTGCTCATGGATTTGCCGCAACAAAACTCTTCAAGCCTGGAGAGATTGAAAGGGCAAGTATCATAGAAATAGGGGGGCAGGATTCAAAGTATATAATCATTGATGAAAGGGGACCGGTTGACTATGTGATGAATGAATTATGTGCAGCAGGTACAGGATCATTTCTTGATGTCCAGGCAGAAAGGATGGGGATTCCCATAGAAAAATTTGCAGAAATGGCAGCTGAAGCAAAAGATGTTCCCTCAATTGCGGGGAGATGCAGTGTTTTTGCAAAATCTGACATCATCCACCTCCAGCAAAAGGGGGTACCTGCGGATGAAATCGCTGCAGGTCTATGCTACGCCCTTGCAAGAAATTACCTTTCATCTCTCGTAAGGGGAAGACCAATTTACAGACCTGTTATTTTTCAGGGAGGTGTAGCTAAAAACAGAGGAATTATCAGAGCATTTAGAGAGCTACTTAATCTTAAAGAAGGGGAATATATCATACCTGAAGAACCTGGATTGATGGGAGCCATAGGGGCAGCCCTTCTTGCACCGGAACAGGGAAAAGAATTCAGAAGCCTGCCTGATACAGGTATAAAAGGACAAAAAGTATCAGGAACAGTTACCATAAGGCATGGATTAACTTCTGAGGATACCTCTGTTGAGGAACTTAAATGGCGTAGAGATCCCCTACCAGGAGAAAAATTTTACATTGGTATTGACGTTGGTTCCACAAGTACTGATCTTGTAGCAGTAAACGAAAATCTGGAAATAGTTGGCGAAGCATATCTGATGACAAGGGGTGATCCTATTACAGCTGTGAACAGGGGATTAAAATTCCTTGGAGGAAAAGTATCAAGAGAAAATGTTCTTGGAGTGGGGGTTACAGGAAGCGGGAGGAAACTTGTCGGTGCATATATAGGTGCAGATATCGTTATAGATGAAATAACTGCTCAGACAAAGGGAGCTGCTCACTTCTTTCCAGATGTTGACACCATTTTTGAGATAGGAGGTCAGGATTCAAAGTTTATCTCTGTTGAGAATGGAGATGTAAAAGATTTCTTTATGAACAGAGCATGTGCAGCGGGAACAGGTTCCTTTCTCCAGGAACAGGCTTACAGGCTGGGCATCGACATAAAAAAAGAATTTGCACAGCAGGCAGAGAAATCCAGGAATCCTCTAAAAATGTCCTCCCGCTGTACAGTCTTTATGGAAAGTGACCTGGTTCATTATGCCAACAATGGATACCCTCTGGAAGACATTGTTAAAGGGCTTGCCTCCGCCATTGTCAACAACTATGTGGAGACTGTGGCAGATCTGACCAAGGTGGGGAAAAAAATAGTTTTTCAGGGTGGAGTTGCAAAAAACAGGGCTGTCGTAAACGCATTTAAAGAAAAATTCCCTGGAGCAACTATTCTCGTACACCCTGAACCGGGATTATCAGGGGCTCTGGGAGTAACTGCTATTTTAAAGGAAAAAAGGGTAAAAGTAACGGGGTTCAGGGGATTTGACATTCCTCTTGAAAAAGATTTCACCACCTTTGAGTGTAAAGTTTGTGAAAATTTCTGTGAAGTTAGAGTCTACAGGTTTGGAGGTGAAAAATACTATATTGGTGACCTATGTGGAATGTATTCGGAGAGAGGAGGAAGAGTAAGAAGAGGCACTGATTACTCTGAGCGACTCGAAAAGTTTTATGAATCATTTAAAAGCACTGTCAAAAGCGGGGATGTTATCGGGATACCATCAGCCCTCCTGTACAGAGAATACTATCCATTCTACCTGGAATTTTTCAATCAACTTAACATAAAAGTTGTAACCTCTGGAAATCCCAATCAGAAGAAACTGTATGGTGGACTTCCATATCTTCCAGCGGAAACCTGTCTTCCTGTGAAAATCATGTTCGGAGAGGTAAAAGCTCTCGTAAGTAAAGGGATTTCAAAAATTTTCATTGGCAACGCCTATGAAGGTACAGATGGTCTGATGTGTCCCAATGTTCAGAACATTTCAAATATGATCAAAGCTTCCTTTAAAGATGAAGTTGATATCCTTGCTTTTCCACTGATGCCATACACAGAAGGTTCAAAACGTAAAAAGCTTATCGAAGAAATATCACAGGCCTTTAATCTCAAGCAGGAAACAGTTGAAAATGCTCTTCAGAAAGCCGAAGAATCTTTCAGTGTATTCAAACAAATAGTAAGTGTCGACCTGGATGAAATTGAAAAGAGTGAAAAAGTTGCTCTGATTCTTGGGAAGCCTTACAACACATGGGACAAATTCCTCAACCTGTCACTGACGAGCAAACTGGCATCCAGAGGATTTTCTGTGGTTCTTGTACAGCAGTTAAAGGAAATTGAAGAGATACTCCTTCCTGAAAAATACTCTTCAGTTACATGGCAGTTTTCAAGAAGGATGCTCAAAGGGGCAATCTGGGCAAAGAATAAAAACAACATCTTCCTGGTTGTAGTAACCAACTTTGGATGTGGACCGGACTCCTTTGTCCTTGAGTTTATCAAAGATCTTTATCGAGATAAGCCGCTTCTGATACTTGAAATTGATGAACACAGAGGTGATGCTGGTATTGAAACGAGAATAGAAGCCTTCAGTTACGCTGTGGATCAGTTCCTGGAAAAGCGAAAAATAAAATTCAGGGAAACCCCTGCACTCCTTCCATCAGCGGAAAGAAAATACACTAAATTTTACATACCCTACTTTTCACCTCATGCCTACGCCTTTGCAGGAGCCTTTGAACATGCTGGATATGACACTGAAGTTTTACCACTACCTGATGCAGAGTCTGAAGAACTTGGCAAAATTCACAGCGGAGGACGACAATGCCACCCATTTTATCTCATTCTGGGGGATCTTGTCAAACTAATCAAAAAAGGTGAAATGTCAGAAAACTCCGTGTATATTTTTCCCACAGTTACAAGTCAGTGCCTCATAACCCAGTATGTTCCCTTTGTTCAGAAAGTTGCTGAAGAACTTGGAAGAAAGGATATTCTGGTAATGGGAACCACCACCAGAGATGATCTTACAAAGATACTGGATGTTCAGGATCTTCTCATTCTTCACGGTGGACTCATAGCGATAGACTATCTTCTGAGGCTATGGGCAGAGACAAGGCCGTACGAAACAGTAAAAGGTTTAACAGACTATGTATTTGAAACCTCACTGGAAATTATGAGAGAAGGTCTAAGAAAAGGGGAAATTATTTCCACCCTGAATCACATAATAGATGCCTTTGACAGAATTCCAGTTGAAAACAGATGGAGCAAACCTGTTATCGCCCTTGTTGGAGATGAATACACCAGAATCAATCCTGTCGGCAATAAGAATCTCTTTAATATCCTGAACGACCTGGGGGTCGAAGTGTGGCCAGCACCAACCATAATTGATGTTACAGATCAGGGCACAGAAATTGCAACGCTGTACTACTGGAGAGATAGAAAAATTTTTGATGCAGGGCTGAACTTTGTCAGAACTCTCCTGCAGGACCTTGACCAGAAAAGAATTATAAGGATGTTTAAAAGCAGAATAAGAAATTACGGCAACTTAAGCGGGAAGGAAATGCTAAGATACACGGATCACATTCTTACAGGTCAGGTTGACATCTTAACCCGATTGAATGTGGGTGAAATATATGATTTCATTTTCAAAGGAGCAGACGGCATCATAAACGCATTCTGTCTCAACTGTATGGTCGGAACTGCTACCAGTGCGGTCATTAAGAGAATATCGGAAGAAAATGGAAACATACCTATCATGAATTTAGTCTTTGAAGACCAGGAAGATACACACGTAAAGAACAGGGTTGAAGCCTTCGTATACAGGGTAAAAAGGTGGAGAGCGGAGAACCGCTCTGCCATTCAAACTTAATCTTCAGGGAACTTATCCACAAGCCATCTGGCAAAACGTGAAGCTGCTTTTGCAAGAGGCGGGAGGTACTTCTTATACTTTTCCCTTATTCTGAGTATATCAAAGGCATCTGCCACAATCCCACCTGCAAGTGCATTGGAAATTATATCTCCTTCCATAATAGTTGTTACCTGCTTTTTTGCGATTAACTTACCCTTTCTGTAAACATAGAATCTTATCTTTACCTTGACAGTCTGCTCGGTCAACGCATCTAAAGGAGAGAGTATGGCATCCTCTGCACCAGATTCATTTCTCGCCACCGCTTTAAGAAGCTTTCCCGTAACAATGGTGTCAACCCCAAGTCTTTCAGCCAGTCTCTTATAATCGTAAATCTTTCTACATTTATATTTATACCCCAATTTCTTTAATCTCTTCCTCAACTTTCTGTAACTCAACACCTTCACATCAATATCTGAATCAAATACCTCCCTGTCAAGATAATGATTGGTAAAAAAAGATGCAGCCCGGGCAAGTTGCCTGTACTTCTTTGATTTCATTTTCTTTTTTACCGGACAAAAGGGAATAACTGCAATTTTTCTGACCTTTGAAAGTTCATGCCTGTCTGCAAAACTCTTTTTCTTCTTTCCAAACAAAGCAGGAGTAAAAAGCAGGGACAAAATCAGCAAAGAACCAATGAGAGCTTTACTTTTTCTCACCATGTGGTTTTCCTCCCATTCAGAATTTAAGATTGTTATAATATTATCAAAAAATTGAAAAAAAGCAAACTATCTCATTTCCCTCAACCAGAAAGGCCTTCTCGTCTTACAATCTCTCACTTTGAGAATTTTCCTGCTTGTTTTATCCTCCACAGTGCAGGCCATCACTGGTGGTTTTTCCTGTCCTTCAGGATATGGGGGGAAATATCCCCTTACTTTCACGAGGTCACCCTCTTTAACCCCGGGATCTGAACATGTGAAATAGGGACAGAGTCTTACCCTCACCATTGCTCTGTCACCTTTTTTCTGCACCAAAAGAGTAACCCACTTAACATCCACTGAAAAACTTCCTCTTTCAAGAATAATTTTTTTCACTCTACCATAAAACTCCACCATCCTGGCTGGAACCCAGTTAATCCTGCCATATCTGTTTCGAAGTACAAATTCCTCACCAGTAGTTTTGATAAATATTCTGTACACAAGAATCAAAGGAACCCTCTGTGAGAGAAAAATGCGTGGTACAACTCCTTCTGCAACAACCCGGTCACCTACTTTAAAAGCGGGCCGGGTACAGATATCCACTGGCAGAAGTTTTAAAATATAAACCCTCCCCTCATTTTCAATAGCGGCCAGCCAGAAGATTTTTCCCCTCGTTCTTTTCTGCTTGTAGATTCTTGTAATAGTTCCCTCAACTTTCATATGATAATATCCGAAAAGGAGAACAGGCAAAGAGAAGGCAATGACCAGAACTGCAATTTTTCTCTTCATAATCCACCTCCTGCTTCCTCTCCTTCAAGTCTTATACCAGCTTAAAAACCTTTTATGAGCATAACATACTGAAATTAAAATTGATTTTCTTTACACAACTTTGACAATCTGTCACACATTTTCCTTTCTCTGACATTAAGTCATTGCAGAAGTTAAAAATTGCAATATAATAAATAGTGTGAAAATACTGCACACATCTGATATTCATCTTGCTTCAGGTCATACTGAACGGGTCGAAGCTCTTAAAGCCCTTGTCTCAACAGCCAGAAAATATGATGTTGATGCACTCACAATCGCGGGAGATTTTCTTGATAACGAAAATGATGTTGTGAATCTCGAACCTGAAATTAGAAAAATATTCAGTGAAATTAATTTTCCAGTGTTTCTTATACCTGGCAACCATGATGAAAAAGCCTACAGGAGCGGAATCTATCTTGGTAAAAATGTAAAGATCATAACCTCTCCTGAAGAAAAATACAGGGTAAAGGACTTTGTGGTAAAAGGACTACCCTACTCTTCAGAAGTTGACCACGTTACTGAGCTGCTGAAAATTTCACGTGATATTGATCCACACCATAAAAATCTTCTCATGATTCATTGCGACCTTCTGGATATATCTGGTGACTTTGAAGATAGAGGTACAGAAGGGGATGAAAGATACTTTCCAGTTTATCTTGATTACTTCAAAGAGCTCCCCTTTTCCCATGTTCTTGCAGGGCATTTTCACACCAAAACTCACATTAAGGCAATTCCAGGATCAGAAAACAGGTTTTTCATTTATCCCGGTTCACCTGTTTCAATCACTCGCAAAGAAACTGGAAAAAGATCTGCAATTCTCCTTACAGATGAAGAGGTGACAACCATACCACTGGATACCTTCCATTTTGAAGAAATAGAAATAAAATTTGAAATAGATAAAAATCCAGAGAGTGTTCTCAAAAAACTTTCTACTCTCAATCCTGATAGCAATACCAAAATTATTCTCAAGGTAACTGGTTTTACAAATTCGGAATATTCACCAGAAGCTCTGGAAAATGAAATAAAAAAATTAATCCAACCCTATGAAGAACAAATTACAGAGTTTTTATTTCTGGTCCGGGATCTCTCCCATGTTTTGGAAGATCCCATTGTCCAGAAGGTAATTGAGATTATTAATAATGAGTACAGAAAGGACTCAAAGGAACTTACAGAATTTTACCTCAAAGCGGTAACCGGTGTAACAGAAGAATGAAACTCAAAAGAATTGAAATTACTAACTATGGTCCCCTTTCAAATATTAATCACACTTTGTATGATGGTTTCAATCTAATTTACGGTCCCAACGAAGCCGGGAAAACCCTTTTGCTGGAAGGCATCGTAAAATTTCTCGTTCCTTCTAAGAATCTGATCAAACATAACAGTGAATTCAACAGAGTTGATGAACAACCTCAGGGAAGGATTATCCTGCAACACAATGGTAGAAAGCTGACCATCACCAGTCGGAAAGTTCTTACGAACCAGAAGGAATTTTCAGAGTTAACACCGGAGGATTTTATAAACATCTTTATCATAAGAAACAGCGACCTCAATATTGACGACAGATATTATCCAGACCTTTCTCAGAGACTCTCAAATCTCCATTTATCAGAGATTGAAAAAAAAGAAGAGCAAATAAGAAATCTTGCAGGTCTGACCCCAACAGGACAATATGTAAATACGAAGGATTACAGGCTCAAGGACAGGATAACGAAGAGCAAAGAACTTATAAACGAGATCAATACCATACTTATGGATAAAAAAAGCTGGGAAACCTTTCAAAGGAGCAAACAGCTACTTTTATTGAGAAAAAGAGTCGAAGAGCTGAAAAGGGAAGAGGAAAGGTTAACACTTGCCAGAAAAAAGAACAATCTTTTACAGATCCGTAAACTGCTCAGAGAATTAAAAGAGATGGAAAAAAGACTGGAAGATCTTGAAAAATTTACCGAAAACAATGGGAAGAAGCTATCCTCACTGGAGGAACAGATCCTTACCATAAAGGAACGACTGAAAAAAATTACAGAGGATTTTGAGGATAGAAAATTACAGCTTAACGAATATGAAACCAGAGTCAATGAACTGGAAAATGAGAAGAAGAGGCTTCAGAAAGAGTTCAGAAAATTTGAACAGATAGATGAAGACCTCAAACAGTATGTGAATGAGAGTGAGGAGTTATCAGGTAATAGAGCAGAAGAAAAGCTAATGAAACTACTTTTCTTTACTGGTGCAGCTGGATCGGTTGCCTCAGGAATACTCACAGTTGTAACTACCACATCCACCTTCTCGATTGTTCTGAATATAGTGATTTTTCTGATAATGCTGGGTCTCATGCTTTATGGTGGTTTCAATCTTTTTACCTTCACAAAACAGGAAGCAAAACTCTCGGAATTGAAGAAAAGAATAGAGAACAGGATAAATCTACCGGTTGAGGAAGCTTTTCCGGAAAGGAGGGAGCTTGAAGAAAACATTAAAGAAATTGAGATAGAAATTCAATCGCTCCAGAGGAATATTGAAAATATCAAGAGTGATCTTGAAAAAATGGAAAAAGAAATTACTGAAACAAGGTCAAAACTTGCATTTCTGGAAAG
>JALSQH010000124.1 GCA_026985515.1 bacterium | reverse complement strand
CTCCACCACCTTTGTTCCACCGGGAATGATATCTATGTCCATACCCCCCATTGGAGAGGAAAATTTAAAACTTATGAGGTACTATAACAACATGGTTGCAGCTGGTGTTCTGATTGAAGACACCGGAACTGGAATAGTCAAACCTGGTCCTCTTGATATGGCAATGGCTATTTATAATATCAACGACTACGATTTTTACAAAATTAAGAGAGGAATAGCCATTCTCTCGGAAATTTATTTTGCTGCTGGTGCAAGAAAGGTGATTCTTCCCTTTGACCCCCTGAAAGAAATCCATTCGGCAGATGAGATAAAAAAGATTTTCTCGTACAGAATCTCAAAAAAAGAAACAGAACTTCTAACAGTACATGTAATGGGTACCGCAAGAATAGCGGGAGATCCCAAAAGAGGAGTTGTAAATCAATGGCTTGAAAGCTGGGATATCAAGAACCTCTTTATTACAGATGCAAGTGTTTTTCCAACCCCAATTGGTGTTAATCCCCAGATAACAATAATGACCCTTGCAACATGGGCAGCCGCCCACATTATCGAAAACAGAAGCAAATATTTGTCCTAAATCTTACCTGCGGGCAGATAGAAAGTAAAAACTGTGCCTTTATTTATTACTGAATTGACTTCAAATCTGGAACCATGAAGCTGGAGAATTTCTTTAACGATATAGAGGCCAAGTCCCATGCCCCTCTTCTTCCCTCTTACATTCCTTCCCCGGTAATATTTTTCAAAAATAAAATTTAACTCGCTTCTGTCGATTCCAACTCCTGTATCTTCGATCTTTATCATAACCTCGGATCCATTGTTCTCTGTTGTGATCTTAACAGAACCTCCATTTTTGTTGAATTTCACAGCATTTTCAATTAGATTGTGCAACACCTGTTCTATCTTTATCCTGTCTGCCACAACCATCCCGCCTTTAAGATCTTTCACAATGTTCAGATTTTTTTCATTAAAACTGTTGGAAAATCTATTAATTACCTCCTCTATCAGCTCATCAATATTGAACTCTTCAATCTTAATTGTGATTCTTCCAGCCTGAAGGGCACTCTGAGTTAGAAGAGCCTCAATAAGATTCTTGAATCTATCCAGTTCCCTTGATACCACTTCAAGGGCTCTTCTCTGTGAATCACCAAGATCTCCGAGGCTTCCCTTGAGCAGGAGATCAATGTAACCTTTAATTGGAACCAGCGGAGTTCTCAACTCATGTGCCATCTGTGAAAGAGCAGTGTCCTTATACTCGTTAATTTCTCTCAATTTGCGGTTGGTTTCCTCCAGTTCTCTGATTTTTTTCTGCACCTCTTCTTCAAGGAACTGGATGTTTGAAAGTAACTGCTTTTCCACCATTATTTTTTCAGTAACATCGCTTGCTATTCCTCCAAAAGCGACAATTTTTCCATTTCTGAAAAAGGGCTTACTTTTTACTTCCATAATTCTTTCTTTCCCATCCTTTGTTATGACTCTTATTCTTTCAAAGAAAACCTCCTCTTCTCCCGTTTCAAATTTCCTGTAGCTACTTTTCAAAAATTCCTTGTACTCCTCCGGGAGAACTTCCCAGATTGACCTCACCTCACCAAAGTAATCTGTGGCAGACCTGTTGTGGAAAATTACCCTTCCCTTAACATCATGAATATAAACAACATCGTGTAACTGGTCAAAAATTGAAACAAGATTCTGCTCAGTTTCCTGAAAAAGTTTAAAAAGATTATCAACAAGCAGGCCATTAAAAATTTTTCTTACTTTCTGGTGAATTTCAAAAAGTGAGAAGAAGTTTTCCACGCGACAACTCACAAGTGATGTTAAAAAACAGCTCTCAAATTCTACATAAACCTCCATGGGAAGAGGCTCAAGAATCTGCGGGATCATATCTTCATTTCCGCCTTTACAGAGCAGAAATGCAAACTGACCAACCACTTCTTCCGGGATTTTTCTGCAATCAGAGGAAGGAAGTTTAGAAAATTCATTAACTACACAATCTTTAAATTCCTCACACTGCATTTTTGTTTCTAATAATCAAAAAATTCGCCAAGAACAAAATCTATGTCAAGCCTTTTAACCATTGATATAGAGTAAGGTTTATTGAGAGTTTTAGCTGCCCACTTTTTTATGTCGGGAAACTTTGAATTTGAAAGATGTTTAACTATTTTTCTTCCTTCTTCAACCCTTCCAGCAAGATCAAGGATCCTGCTTCTCCAGAGCTCCCCCATTTCCCTGTTGTATGGGTGAAGATCAAATTCCAAATATTTTTCAATGTCACTCAGGGCATCCTCATTGTATCCAGCCTTCAGTTTCATCCAGCTCCTGAGAAGGTAATACTGAGGCTCTTCAGGGTCTATTTCTACTGCTCTGTCAAGTTCCTCAATTGCCCTGCATATATCAAGTTTGTACCACCAGGCATAATACGCAGAAATATAATGTCTCAATCCTTCAATTTTTTTACTCCTTGCGAAGATTGATGGCTGAAGAGGGTCACCCTTTATTGTCAGTTTTCCGTACCAGAGATCACTGATTTTAACAGGATAAAAAGGATTGTTGTTAACCGGTGATCCACCCACCGCCATGTACAATGTATCATTTTCAACATCAAAAATCACTGAAGAGGCATTATACACGCATGAAATTATATGTCCCGGTCCCCTCTCCTTATTCTCCCACACATCATAATGGTCACTGAGAATTCTTGCTGAAATGGAAGGATCAATCTCCCCAAAATTTTCTTTGAGAAGTTCTTCCATTCTCCGGTCCCTGCCTGTGTTAAAAAGCACCCATCTGTATGCGGGTACAGCTTCTTTCTTTTTAAACTCTGGGTTGAAATAATCATTGTTGTAAAAAATGTAGGAGTTTTTCTTCAGTATTCTCTTTGAATACCTTTTTGCTGTCATTTCAAAAAGCGCCCCACCATACGCAGGGTTACTTACAAGCAATCCCCATCCTGTAAATCTCTGATATTTAGAGATGTATTCCTCAACTTCCTCAAGATTTTTCGCCTTTAAAGCAACGGTTGCCATGAGAGCAAGAATATTGATCCCCTTCCTGCTAACCTCCCGGGTATAGTTGAGATGAAGGTCCATTACCGTCCCATTCACAAGCAGTGTGGTTACTCCCGGTATAAGTGCAGAGTCAGATGTAACGGTTAGATTACTGTTCATTCCCCTGGGTTTCATTATTATAATTGCGTGGTTATCCTCCCATTCTCTACCACCAAAAAAGTCAAAATTCCTGGCATGTAAGAGATTCCCATATTTTGTGAAATTTCCCCACCCAAAAAAAGATGAACAACCAACCAGAGAGTGAGGAAACAGGGAACGATTTATCATTCCTCCAATATTTACCAGATGAGGAAAGACATCAGCAAAAGATACCGCTTTTCTTATTTCCTTTCTGGAGATGCCGAGTCCTTTTGCCATACCATCCAGGAGTTCTTCAAATTCTGGAGTCAGAGAGTTCATCGCATTCTTTTCTATGTAGCGGTATACAAACTCTCTCATGGCTCTCTTTACGGTCTGAGGCCTGTCCTGGGTGGAATGCTCAATAAACAGATCAACTATTCTTGAAAAAAGATAAAGAGGGGTTGATCTGTACCACCTTTTCAGGTAAGCACCGTAATCCTCCCCAATTTCTCTCAGAGAACCACTGAGATAGATCAATTTCATTCGGGGATTTTTGTTTCTGTGAATATCAAATGCCATAATCCACCTCCTCAGGGAAAATTATACTTACCCGGAAAGGAACAATCAAACCACCACCCTGATAATACCGGCAATCCCCAGTAAAATAAAAACAATACCCATGAAGATATTGACAAACTTCTCATCTATTTTTCTTATGACTGGAAGAAGCACAAGGGAGGACGAATCAGCAACAAACATTCCAATTGTGGCTCCTGACCATACCAGCAGCGGCTTATCCATGGAAGCCGCGAGCCCCAGAGTGACCAGCTGGGTTTTGTCCCCAAACTCCAGTAAAATTATAACAATGGCAGTTGCAATCCAGACCGGCAATTTGAATCTCTCCTTTTCTACTTCTTTTTCCTCTTCTTCCCGAAACAGATCCAGTAAAAAGTAAGCACCTGAAAAAATAAAAATTCCCGATGCAATCAACATCAGTACATTTTGTGACACAAGAAATTTTAATGAGAATCCAGCAAGAACAGGGAGAATCATTACTATTCCTGTACCAAGAAGAATTCCAGAGAGAACAGGTACTGCCCCATATCTGGTTGCAAGAGCAAGGGTGACAAACATCGTTTTATCCCCTAATTCAGACAAAAAAATAGCAGAGAGTGAAACAATAAATTCTTTAAGCATGATAATTCTCTCCAGAAGGATTAAATCATAAATTCTTTTCCGAGATAAACATCCCTTGCCTTCTGGCTGGTGGCTATTTTTTCAGGCGTCCCCTCTTCCAGCACCTCTCCTCTGTGTATAATATAGGCTCTGTCACAGATCTTGAGAGTCTCTCTCACATTGTGGTCAGAAAGGAGAATACCGAGACCCCTATCTTTCAGTAATTTTAACAGGTTCTGTAGATCAGCGACAGCAAGTGGATCCACTCCTGCAAAAGGCTCATCCAGCATGAGAAACTTTGGTTCAAGAGCGAGAGCCCTTGCAATTTCAAGTCTTCTTCTCTCTCCACCGGAGAGTACAGATGCCTTCTGAAATCTTAGGTGAAATATTCCCATTTCCTTCAATACATTTTCAACTCTGTTTTTTCTCTCTACTGGAGGAATGAGATCCCTTCGCATCTCAAGTATCATGTCAATATTATCCCAGACTGTCAGTTTCGCAAACACAGAAGGTTCCTGGGGTAAATAAGTTATTCCAAAACGCGATCTCTCGTAAATGGGTAGAAGGGTAACATCTTTTTCTCCAAGGTAGATCTCCCCTTTGTCTGGTTTCTCGATGCCTGCCAGCATATAGAAAGTTGTTGTTTTACCGGCACCATTGGGTCCCAGTAACCCCACAATTTCACCCTGTTCTACTTCAAGACTCACTCCCCTGACCACTTCCCTTTTTCCAAACTTCTTATGAAGATTGAAGGCCTTTATTTTCATTTTCCAAACTCTTTAAGTGTGGTGGGGGAAAACCGTCCTGTCGCTCCTCTGACAATAATTCTCCGGGAATTCAGAAATATTACTATTTCTTTTCCTTTCAATTCGTCTGCTCCTTCCCAGATTTTGGGATCCCCCCTCAAAACTGCTCTGCCGCTCCTGCGATAAAATATTGCTGTATCACACACAGCAAACCTGTTTCTACCCATCAATCTCACATTTCCTGCAGCCTTGATTTTGTAGATCTCCTTGTTTTTACTGGTAAAGAGGGTTATTGTTCTGGCAGTTAAAATGTAATTGTCCATGAACACCTTTACATGTCCACTGATAAATGTCACCCCTTCTGCCGCAACAACCCTGTCTGCCACGAAATGGATGGGAGGCAATTTTTTCTTCCCGGCAAAGGCAAGTAATGGAATAACGATAAGTAAAATGCTAAGGAACAAAATTTTTGATTTCACCTTTAACTCCACCGCTCACTCTAATAATTCTATTTTTAAAATCTATAAGGAGCCTGTTACCTGCCAGAAACACACTTTCTGTTTCCAGTTTCACTCTGTTTCCAGAATAAATAGTTTTGTTTCTAAAATCAATTCTGAAATCCTTTCCTTCTGCCCTGAAAAATCTTTTCTCTTCTTTTGATTCAATTGTTATTTTCCCCTGTAAGAATCCCCATCTGTTCAAAAAAATTTTTCCATTTTCCATAATTATCCTGTATACCCTCCCATTAATAAACAATCCACCTTCAGCTGATGGAAAGTTAACTTCATCAAGTTCTGCATTGAAATTCATTCTCTCTGAGTGTAAATTTGTTGCAAAATCAAGAAAGGAATACCTCAACTCCACTCCATCGAGGACCACTTCTTTCTCTGGTTTTTTCCAGGTGGGATATAATCTTTCTCTGCTGAGCGAGAACATCCACCAGAGAACCGCTACTTCAAAAAATATCAGTATTACTCCTATCAACACCCTCATTACGCCTTCCTTCCAGGTATGTGAATTTTATGAAATTCCACTTTAACTTTTCCATCACTAATTTCAAGGGTTGCCACCCAGTTCTCTTTTGTAAAAAAAGTGTCTCCTGCCGAACCGGGATTTACATAAACCACACCATCTATCTCTTTGAGGAAAGGTCTGTGAGTATGGCCAAAAACAACAATATCAGGTTTAAACTTCTCAAGAACGGGTCTGACACTTCTTTCAATTATACCCTTTGGAGATCCACTCCCATGGGTAACTCCAATCACCTTGTTTTTATACTCCACAATCCTGTAAAGGGGTAATTCAACCCCCCTTAAATAAGATGGGTCACGATTACCTTTAACCACATAAACTGGTGC
>JALSQH010000123.1 GCA_026985515.1 bacterium | reverse complement strand
TATGGGATCTCCGACATCTCCAGCATGGATTATAAACTCAACCCCCCTGAAATAATCCTGGATCTGTTCAAAAACCTTCTCCGCCCTTTCCTGTTTTTTCCGGTACGAATCATAAAATGTTCCCGGTGGCCAGTGTGTGTCAGAAATAAGGCCAATCATGTTACTACCTCTGCTGCTATTTTACCTTCAACAACTATTTTTTCCATATTTGCTATGATCGAATCAATTATCTCCCTGCTTTTTATTTTTTTACCCGAGAAAGTAACATAAAAAATATCTGCAATTTTTGGTCCAAATGAGGAGATTCTCGCATAATTTATATCCAGATCCATATCAGCAAAAACTTTAGTGATAGAATAGAGAAGTCCCGGCTTATCGAGAGCAACAAGTTCTACAATTGTGAAATGTTTTGACCCCTTATTGTCAATTATTATTTTTGCAGGATACTTTGTTTTTGAGTAATCCTGTGATTTCAAAAGAGAAGATTGTCTCTTTGATATTAACTCCTCGACATTTTCCTCACCTTTTATTGTTCTGATGGCGGCTTCTATAAGTGCACTCTTCCTTTTTACGCTCCACATCTCGTCAGGAATATAAAAGTAAAAAATGTCCACCACTCTTCCATCTTTAAGAGTATATATCTGGGCTTCAATAATATTACAGTTGAATGCTCTCAGGACTCCTGAAATGTCTGCAAACAATCCCCTCCTGTTGCATTTTGCATCTGTGATAACTGTCATACTCTTTAAATTTCCAAAGGGACCTTTGCCTATTGAGATCTGTACAGGTTCAGTGGAGAGTCTCTCAATTGAAAAGAATATTTCCCTTATTTTCTCTGGTTCGAGGGAAAGAAAAAATCTTCTTGGAAATTCTTTTGCTATTTCCCTGAAAATCCTTCTTTCCTTTTCAGGTAACAGACTGCAGGTTTTTTCAATTCTCTCTTTTGCCCATTTCTTCAGCCACTCACCACTTTCGTCGCCACTTTCAATCATGAAAAGAGCTCGCCTGTAAAGTTCAAACATCAGTGATAATTTCCATCCTGTGAATTCATCTGGTCTGACGCTTTTCAGATCAGCATAAGAGAGAACGAGCAACATTGAAAGATTTTCCTCATCTCCCACTCTGTTGACAAGTTCCTTTATCAGATTTTTATCATTCAAATCCCTTCTCAAAGCAAAATTTATAAGAGTCAGGTGTTCCCTGATCAGAAGAGATGCTCTTTCTGCGAGTTCTTTGTCAAGACCAATTCTTGTGGCGATGTTATAAATCAATCTGGCTCCCTCTTCAGAATGGTTGCCTCCCAGTCCCTTGCCGATGTCATGAAATAAAATTACAAACTTCAGAAAAGACTTATTTTCAACAGACTCAAGCACCCCTTTGAATTCTTCTTCAATTTCACTTTCAGGTTTATTTTTCAGCAACTTTTCCATCTCGTTAACTGCGAAGAGAAGATGGGTATCAGCAGTATAAATGTGATAAACATCGTGCTGTATCAGGCCAAAAAGATGAGCAAATTCTGGTATATAATTGTCAAGTACCTTGAGATCATGCATCATCTGGAGAACAGGATAAGATGAATCGCCCGATAAAATCTCCATGAAAATTTTACCGGCCTCGGTGTCATTTCTCAGGATATCATCAATAAGGGAAGATGTTTTCTTGAGAAGGTAGTAAGAGTCAAGATCAAGATTGAGATTCAATTTTTCGAGCAACAGAAAGACTTTCAAAAATCTTCTCTGATCCTCTAAAAGAAAATCTTTTCCTGGTATGTGAATATAATCTCTTACCACAACAAATCCATCAATGACTTTTCTCTTTGGTATAAACACTTTTGTCCTGAGATCTTCTGCAGCTCTTTTAACAATATAATCTGAAAATTCCTTTAAGATGGAGGAATTTCGGTAATAATCTTTCATCAATTTTTCAGAGGCAAACATATGCTGATCATCTTCATAACCAAAAAATTCGGCAGCATCATGCTGAAGTGAAAGGTCAAAGAGATCAGTCTTTCTGCGGGTGTAAAAATGAAGGAAATTTCTTATCTTCCAGATAAATTCTCTTGCTTTTTTCATCTCATCAATAAGTTCCAGAGGAACCACACCTTTCTGATAGAGGTGATTCCACTCCTCAATTTTGTACCTTACCTTTGAAATCCACCACGCAGTATGAACATCCCTGAGACCCCCCACACCATTTTTAACTTCTGGTTCAAGCAGAAAAAGCGTTCCTCCATATTTCTGCCTTCTCTCCTCCATTTCCCTGAGTTTGGACTTCACAAAACTCTTTGTAGAATGATGCGTAAGTTTCTTCACTACCTTCTCACGAAATATTCTGTAAAGCTCCCTGTCTCCAAACAGAAATCTGTGATCAAGCATGGAGGTTCTAATGGTATCGTCCTTCAGGCCGAGAGATATTGCTTCATCAATACTCCTCAACCCGTAACCAACTATTAAACCGGTGTCCCAGAGTGTGTAATAAACTCTCTCTGCAACACTTTCTACAAAAGGGGTTAACTTAAAAGGGACAAGAAAAAGAAAATCAACATCTGAAAACGGATTTAATTCGCCTCTTCCATAGCCACCTGTGGCAATCACGACAAATCTTGTTTCAGAATTTGGATATTTTTTAAGATACTCCTGGGATGCAAGAGAATACAGCCTTGAAATAAACCTGTCGGTAAAATTGGTGAGCAATTTCATTACTTCACTGCCACTTTTAACCTTCCAGAAGTAATTTTTCAGTTTATCCCAGCTGGACCAGTAGAAATCCTTTGAATTGTCCAGTGATAATTTATCCAGATCCTGAAATAACCCGTTTTCAGTATGTTTCTGCAACATATGTTTCAAAAAACTCCTCCAGACCTTTATATATAGCCTCAGCTATTACTTTTTGATAAGCAGGAGTTGTTAGAAGTTTCCCTTCCTCAGGATTGTTGATAAATCCCGTTTCCACCAGAACAGCTGGCATGGAAGTGTTGACCAGCACATAAAATGGTGCACCTGCAATGTGGTGGACCTTATAGTAAGGATCATAGGAAGGCGCCAGGGAATTGAGATACTTCTGAATACTTTTAGCAAGCTTAATGGAATCATTTTTCTTGTAGTATTTTTCAAGTTCATTTATCAGAGATCCGATCCAGTCTTTCCTGTAGGACACATGGGCTGACTGGTTTTCAATACGAGCCACTCTACGAGCTGAAAAATCATAAGCCTTCCCAAGGTAGTAAACCGTTGCCCCTGCAGGTGCTACCTCAGCCCTGAGACCCCTCTGGGGTGTTGAATTAACATGGATTGAAATGAATGCATCTGCATTTTCAGTATTTGCAAGGGCTGTTCTCTCCTCCAGAGGAATAAATACATCAGAATCACGTGTCAGCACCACCCTTGCTCCAAGTCGATGTCTGAGTATCTCTGCCAGTTTGAGCGCAATACCCAGAGTTATATTCTTTTCTTTTATACCGCAGCATACAGCCCCAGAATCTTTACCCCCGTGGCCTGGATCAATTACTATTGTTAAAGTTTTTTTCACATAGGCATACTTTTTTCTTTTTTTCTTCTGAACAAGTTTTTTCTTCCTTTTCTTCAGATGCTTCACCTTTCCTTTACCAAAAACATCAATCACCAATCGGAAGGGATCTTCAAGGGTAAAGGCGGTATATCTGCCCACTGAGGCAAGATCAAGTACAACACGTACAACATCCTTCTTAAACTGTCCAATTCTTGCAGCTTTGAGCAGTCCATCGTTTATCGCTACTTGCCTGGGTACATCAGCAGGGAGTATAGCATTTTCAATATCGAAATAAAATCGAGGGGGTTTCCTGTACCTCTTATTTTCAGGAAGGTAATGTTCCTGATAAATGAAGGGCTTATCACTGTAAATAACGACCCTCGTGTAATTTTTACTGGACCAGTACCTCACTCCCTTAATCACAATTTTTGAAGAAACCTGGACTGGTATTTTTTTTCTTCTCCCACACTGAGTCTTAACTCTGCTGTATATTTTTTCCGCTTCACTGTAATATTTTGTTTTCCTGCCTTTTCTCAGAAAACCTTTCAGCGAACTCAATGCACACTCACAATCCCGGAGCTTAAAACATATCTTTCCAGCGAAGTAGAGAGCTCTCACAGACCAGGGATAACTGGAGAATTTTTTATAACCTTTCAGGTAATAATCTCTGGCACTTTTAAGGTCATCGGTATCCAGTCCATATCTGTAGAGTTGCTCATACATGAATCCAATTTTCATATACGATTTAAAAGCATACCTGCTATGAGGATATCTGGTGATAATTTTTTCATACAGTCTGATGACTCTGAACCAGTTGTGACGATACTGCTTTAATCTGGTGGTGATCAATCTTCTATACTCTTTCTCGGCATGATTATAATCTCTTGAAGGATCGTTTCTTCTCGCAACTGTAGAGGGGTTCTCTTTCAAAACCCTTTCAGCAAGCCTTCGCCACTTCGAGGAGGGAAAGGATGTTTTGAGAATATGGTATACCCGGGTTGCATTTGCAATGCTACCA
>JALSQH010000122.1 GCA_026985515.1 bacterium | reverse complement strand
GAGGCTCTCACGAGGATAAATGCGGTTATTAAGAAACACCCCTACAGTGACAAAGCCTACTTTTTCAGAGGTCTTGCATACTACAACCTTGGTCAGTACTCCCGTGCTGTGGATGATTTTAAGAAGGCAAAGATAATAAATCAGAGGGATCCTGATTACTATCTGATGCTGGGTAAGAGTCTGTATAAATTGAAAAAGTATGATGAGGCTATCAACGCACTGGAAAGAGCTCTGGATTTAAACCCCAATCTTGACCAGGCGTACTTTTACATTGCCCTTTCCTATTTTGAACAGAATTCCTTTTTCCAGGCTGAGGATGCAATCAAAAAGGCCATTACCCTTGCTCCTGATAATGCTGTGTATCACTATTATCTGGGTCTGATTTATGAAAAGGAAAGCAGATCAGGTTATGCCTTTGATGAATTCAAAAAAGCTGTTTCGATAAACAGTTCTTATATACCGGCTCTTCTCAAAGTTGGAGAATATTACTTTAATCTTGGTGACTTCGAGGAGGCTGAAAGTACCTATTCATCTTTTCTGGCCATTGCAAAGGGAAGAGATAAAAGCAGAGCCTACTTTTTACTGGGGAAAACATATCTTGCTGCAGGAGAGCCGCAGAAGGCGTATGAATACCTCAGAAAGGCCATTCTTTCTGGTTATAAAACTTCAGAATCCTATACAATCCTCGGGGAGGCGATGGAAGACCTCGGAATGCAGGATTCTGCCATTCTGATGTATAAGAAGGCAATAAGACTTGATTTCAAAAATCCCATACCCCATTACAGGCTTGGAAAGTATTACAAAAGTATCGGTGATTTTTCCAGTGCCAGAAAGGAATTGAAGCTGGCTCTTAAATTCAACCCCCCATCAGATATCAAGGATGAAATTGAGAGATTGCTGAGAATAATATCCTACAGTTCACCCTGATTTTCAGTCAGGTTGAAGGATGGGTAATGGAAAAGGAGGATAAAAAGGGTTTTTCCTTTGAACCAGTTTTTCACCCATTTTACTGTGTATATAAGAGGAGTAATTGCAATCCCTGCACCAACCTCATCTTTCTCCATATCTGTCAGAGTCAGATCTCTTATGTAGCTGTAAATCTCCACCCCTGATGCGTCATTTTTTCCTGAGAAATAAACCCTGTATGTCCCGGCCAGATTTTCCATGTTAAGTCTGATAGAAGAATTTGAAAAGTCCACTGTTCCCTCACCTGATATTTCTTCACTTTCTATTTTGATGCTGGAAAGTTTCCGGTAAATTGAAATCCTGCACTCTTTCTCAATGTTGAGACAGATATTCTCGCCAGTGAAGAGCTCAAGATATGCACTTTTGTCATCCAGAAAGCCTGAACCTGTTTCACCATCGTTGATTTTCCAGATCCACTTTTCTGACGAAGCTGTTATTGATTCATTCCAGAGAAAGTCTTTTCCTGTGACCCTTGTTTTCCACCTTCTCAGACTGAATTTTGACCAGTGCATTTCCTCTTCAACTGTAAATTGAAGCGGTGCTTCTATTCTGGTGTAGCGGGTCGTGGTAACACTCTGTTGGTAATTGTTGAATTTCATTGTGATGAAACTATCTCTACCATCTTTGAATGTGAAGGAGAGGCTTTTGTAAAGTGGTAGAAGTTTATCCCCGCTATGTGTGAAGATTACAGAGAGATCAGTTGAAGAAGCTGCCTTATCCTCAGGATATGTGATAGATTCTTTAAGTATGATGCTTCCCGTTAAAATATTTCCATCTCTTTCTCTCCCATATTCGTTTACAGTAAAATCTCTTTTTTCACCGCTTCTGTATCTTATTTTCCCGTCAATTTCAAGGATTGTGAGAGGAGAGGGAATCGTTATGTAGGTTGTAATTTCAATGTCACTGATGGCGGAGTCTGATGTGGGATAGGAGAATTTCTTTACAAGGGGGTAATTTTCATAGCAGGTGACCTCAAATGGGAAAGGTTGTAATATTATCTTTTTTTCCGTGGTCAGATCAATGAAATCTGGTATGTTATGAAGGGCTTGCTGGTAGAAGAGGATCCGTGAGAAGGATGTGAAGGCAAAGTTGAACTTCACAGGATCTGTTTCAGGTGAAGGGTTGAAGGTGAGAGATTGAGAACTGCATCCTGCAAGCAGGAGAAGCATCGCCAGAAATTTCCTCATACTTTCTATTTTATATGAATTTGCAGCTAAAAACCAATTCCTATTCCAGCGTAAATCCTGAAATTTTTCTCAGAGGGGGAGTAAGCCATTTTCAGAAAACTGTCCCAGGGATTGGAGTAGAAGAGGTAACTTTTGTATCTGAGCTCTGCTCCATAATCTTTCAGCCAGATTTTTTCTTTCTTTTTCACCAGTTTGAAATTTATAGAGTTATATGTTACTTTTTTTGCCATGCCCGCATCACCGAAAATGGAAAAATAAACTCCTTTATGAGTTATAACGCCCGTTTGTTTTTCTCCTTCCCAGAGCGGGAGTCGGATCCCGAGTGTCTGATCAAAGTACCACCTTGCAAAGAATAACTCATACCCTGGAAAGGAATTTTCAATGTGATACTCACCAGCTGAGAGGTAGTTGATCCATCCCCCGATAAAGAAGTTGTCATACCTTTCCACAGGATGGTCAATAAAACCGCCCTTTGTGATTGAATAGAGGGAGCTGTTTGCAGGAAGAGGGAAGTAAAGGGTTATGTTGCCTGTTATTTTGAAGTAGGAGTATTTTTTCTCACTGGTGAAATTCTTCACCTCAGGTAATCTTGAATGGCCACCGGAAAGTGTTAAGATTACGGCTGTTGAGTCCCTTGGATTTGCCTCTGCCAGGTCATCCCCTCTGAAGTATCCTGAAATGATCCCGGCTTCTGTTGTCATCATCTCCTCATGCCTGAAACCGATAAATTTTTCCTCTATCTTCCGGTTGTATAGGTAACCCTGAAAGTAGAATGGATAGAGGTAGGAGTATTTGAAACCACCTTCATAGATGTAGATATCCTTTTTTAACTCGAGATTTCCAAATTTTGCAAGATAATCTTTACTTCTCCTGAAGTAGTAAAAATTAAGGTAAAGGGTGGGAACTGTGAAATCAAAGGTGTTCCTGATCCTTATATCCACATCTCTGCCAAGGAGAAATTCTCCCTCCAGGGAGTATAGATCAAGAGCATCTCTGATAATGGCCGTAAAGCCCGCTTTAAACCTTCCGTAGGAAACCATCAGTTCCGGGAAGAGAAGTGGAGGCAGAAATTTCAGTGAATAGGGGTGTGATTTAAGGTGGAGTTTCTCTTTTTTAAATTTCAGTTTCTTCCATGTAAAATGAAGTTTCTTCAGAGGCTTTATGGGAAGTTTGTAAATCTGAAAACCATCTCCGGTAAATTCCACATGGTAGAGAAATCCATTTTTTACGAAGGGTGAGAAGGCTCCCGAGATTGTGTCTGTAATCTGAAAGCCGCTGTTGTCGGTGAGACTCAGGGCGTAGATGTTGTAAATTCCATTTCTGTCCCATGAAAAGTACAATTCCTTTTTCTTCAAAAACACCTCCCTGATATTCCCCGATACCGCAAGGTAGTAGTATTGATCATCCACTTTTTTTACAAGGAGACCCCTTCCCCTGTAATTCACCACCATAAAAACACCATTTTTTCTGCACAGAAGGGAGAGAATGTCTTCAAAGGGTAATTCCTCACATATGAAAGATCCTCCTTTTTCCATGGTACAGTATGTTAGAGAGTCTCCCTTCCAGCCCACTCCACATATTTTGTTTCCCGTTGATGATAGGGCGTAGAATCGGACATCTGTGTGAATTCTTCTTATTTTTCTCCCATCCCAGAAGAATAGACGGGTGTAGTGGTAACCCAGTGGATCAGTGTAGTCCGAAGAGGAAATATAAATTCCTCTTCCCTGTGGGTCAGTGGTGAAGTCCCACACCTCTTTTTTTATGAGTTTTGTTTCTCCAGTGAAGTAACCTGAATAGAGATTTCCCGGAGGGTATCCTCCAGGGGGAGAGGCTATGAAGAGAGGTTTGTTGTGGTAAAATCTTATTTTTTTCAGTATCTCCCAGCTCTTTGAAACAGATGCACCGGTTCTGGGAATTTTATTTTTAATCCTTTCAATGTAGCTTCTGCTTTGCTCAGAAACCCATTCTGCATATTCCTTTTCCCAGTTTTTACCTGTTACATGAAAATATGCACTTTCAAAGGTGGGGTACCATTTTTTGCCCATCGTCTTCAGAATTTCTGGAATTAGTCCAGGACTTCTGGAATTTATGTATCTAACGAGGGAGAATCCTTCATTGTAAACCATTTCCCCATCGGTGAATCCTTTATCCCTTATCGTTCCAAGCTGGTCAATTTTCAGGTACTTTCCACCAAGGAGTTTCATCCTGAGAAGCATGTCCCTTATGCTATCCCATCTATCCCCTCCCATCATCTCTGAATCACTCTGTGCTATCCCCTCAGCAAGCCATCTTGGTATGGTGTATGATGGAAGGAAGAATTCCCCTCCATATTCTCCCCATGATGTTGTTCCATTTATTCCAGCAAATATTCCCTGCGTGGATCTGGTGAATGGCTGGGCGGAAAGGAGCGAGATATCGTGACTGTATTCGTGACTTATAACATTTCTCCACCAGGAAGTTGTGTCCCTCAGGTAGAAGTATCCCCTGAATCCATCTATTCTGATGAAGTTCCAGAAATAATAGGTGGCTCCGTTGGAGATTTCCCCTGTATCCCAGAGGGTTATTATTGTTTTCTCAGGATGGGTGACCCCGTACTTTTCCCTGTAAACCGGGTATGCTCTCTCTGCCACTCTGCTCACTTCGGCTGCGTATCTTTCTCTTCCTTCAGGAAAAATGATAATGAAGTGCTCTGTTTCTATTTCCCTCCATTTTATCTCGGGGTAACCTGCCTGCAGAGGGGAGGATAGGAGGATCAGGAACAGAATAAGGTAAAATTTTTTCATCCTCATATCTCCAGGTAAAAGCTCAATTCATATCCAGCTGGAAATTCCCTTTCCCAGAAGAAGGAGGGGAGCATTTCCGATGGATAGTATTTACCGTACACAGGTAATTCAAGAGTTATTCCCCCCCTTCTGTCAGGGGAAGAGATGCACAATGAAACTGTCAGCAGGTTTTCCCTGCTCAGTGCAATTTCGTGATAGTAGTTGAACCCCGCTGTGGCTGTGAAAATCCCTGTGTGGATACCTGCGGAGTAACTTATGAAAAACTTTTTCTTTACAGGTGCGTTGTATGTGAGGTAGTTTCCAAGATAATCAATGTAGGTGTAATCTCTGGGAAGGAGCACTTCAACGCTGGTTGAGAATTTATCTCTGCTGAGAAGAGAAGATTCCCGTTCATAGGAGAGTCTGACCCCCCACCTTCCTGAGCCTGTGGGAAATTTATCAAAGTAGAAATCACTGTCTCCGCTGGGAATGAGAAGAGAGAAGGTCAGCATATTTTTCCCCTTAACAAATCCCATAAAGGCCTCAGAATCTCCAATCCCCTCTGAGGTGATTACTTTTGTTCTTGCAGTGTAAATCCTGTCATTTATGATTATCCCGAACTCGGAAAATCCTGATATTTTAACAAGTGAAGATTCAAGTCCGGTGAAAAATGAGTGATAGATGGGAAGTTCTGTTCTTATGGTGACCGATTTTTTCTCCAGATTTACCCACATCCTTTCCCTTTTGCCCGATTCATTGAACCATTTGTTGCCGGTGGAAAATTTTCCGGTTATGACGATTTTCCCCGCTGAAGATGCATCTCCCAGAAGGTTTGTTCCCGTCAGAGGGAAAAAAAGGAGAAAGCTACTCAGTAATATACTCAAGAGGAGAGAAAATGGAGCGAATGCTCCTGAAGTCACGGAGTATTCTCTCAACTCTGTAATCCTGCATATATCCATAACCACCCATTACCTGAATGGAATTTAAAATAGCCTCTTCTGCATCATCAATTATCGAAATGTATATTTTTCTGATTTCTTCGATCCATCTGCTCTTAATAGGGTAACTGCTCAAGTGATTGAGTGTGGCGAGAGTTGCTCTGATGCTGTTGAGCAATCTTCTCACAGATGGAATTTCAATAATGGGCTGTCCCCCCTGAAATCTCTCCTTTGCGTAATTTTCAGATATGTTGAGGGCATTTTCCACCAGCCCGGAGAAAAGAGGGATGAGGTAGATTAAAAACCAGCTTTTAAATTCTTCAAACCATTCTCCCTGGGGCAGAAAGAGGAGATCATCTTTAAGAGAGAAATTTTCAAAGTTGATTCTCCCAGTCGTAAGAGGTCTTAAACCGGGAAGAAAAGAATTCTCCTCAGAGTAACTGGTTGTCCCCTCAATTAAAAGCCATCCCCTTTCATCATTTTCCCTTGCCACCGGCAGGAAAAAGATTTCACCAAGATCTCCTGCAATGATTCCATCAAGTTTGCCACTTAATTTTTTCTCTCTTTTAAAATAGAAGAGCCAGTCATCCTTTTCAATGATCACAGGTGAAATAAAGAGTTTTCCTGATGGTAAACTGGTCCTCTCCTTAAGAAATGAAGTTATTGCAAAATTAACTGCATAGATAAAGGCAATGCTTCCGCATCCAGAAGCTAAGAGTCTTACCACTCCCCTTGCGTTGCTGATGAAATTTTCTTTATCAATCTCAGGGAGTTGCAGTATGCCAAGTTTTTTCTCAATCTGACGGAAGGTGTCCTTTCTGAACTGCTGTGGCTCTGCATCCCACAGGTGGCAATTTTCAATCAATTCTTTTTTTACAAATTTTTCTACCGGTTTTAAAATTTCTTCCATGATTCTCACCCTGTCAGGAGAAAGTTTCCTATGCTCTGTTTGTTCAGTTGATTTGTTCCTTCATAGATCTGCACAAGTTTTGCGTCCCTGTAGAGTTTCTGTGCAGCAAGCCAGTATGGATGATCACCTGGCCTGATAATATCAAGGGCTCTTGAAGCGACCCATACTGCTGTATCTGACCCGATCACTTTGGCTGAGGATGCAAGTTTGTACTGGGCATCCAGCTTTCCGGATGATACTATGTGGTCAAAGTATCTTTCAAGTATCTTGTCACCTATTCTGTGGAGTTTCTCCAGGATATTTTCACGCCTTATGAGAGGGGTCAGGGCTCTGTACGGTTTTTCCGCACCATCCATTATACTTCTTGGGGGAAGAAGAAGTTTGTCAAAGTTTGATGTTGCTTCCAGATATGAAAGCCTTGCAGTCCTGATCCTGTTGAACATCTCCACCAGGATTTCTCTTATAACCGGGTTTCTTATGCTTCTTGAATATGGGGTATCTTCCCTCATGGCATATCCTGCAGCAAGCCTGAATGCACCAAGTGCTATACCTGTAGAAATTGCTCCAACGGGACCCCTCGATGCTGCAAGGATCAATTTTGACATGATTCTTCCTGAGCCAACTGGTCCAATGGTATCCCTTCTGGAAATGAAAACTTCGTCAAATTCCAGCTCCGCTGCGGGACAGGCTACCTGACCCATTTTGTATTCTGTACGAACGACTCTGAACCCCTCTGCACTTGAGGAAACTATGAAAGTGGACCAGGTTTCCCTGCCCCTCTTCTTATCGGTTGCTGCTTTGACAACAATGTATTTTGCTATGCTCCCATTTGATATGAAAACCTTTCTGCCAGATAACCTGAAGCCGCCCACTACAGGCTTTGCCTCACATGTGAGGGTCCCTTTCTCAAGCCCTTCATCATATTCCACATCACTGCCGGCAGAGGGTTCAGTTATCGCCCATGCAAAGATAACTGGTTCTCCCATCTTTTCCGCTTCCACAGCTCTTACAAGGTATCTTTCCCAAATGTCGGGATTGAAGGAAAAGACAATGGCTGCAGCACCCAGAGCATTTGCTCCAAAGATGTTGGCTATTCCAGGGCATGCTGCTGAGAGTTCTTCCATAAGCACTGCAAATTCAGCAGTTAAGCCACCTTTTCCACCTGTTACTTTTGGATACATGAAAGAGAGGTAACCCCTCTTCATCCCCTCTTTTACTATGTCCCAGGGTGTGTAGTCGTGATCCTCGTTTTTGATGATCCAGTCGATTTTAAGGGCAGAGGGATAGATAAATTTTTCGGAGAAGTCTCTTGCATCTCTTCTGATTTTTTCGAATCTTTTTGACAATCTCTTTTCAACGAGATGGTTGATCTCCGGAGAAAAGAGTTTTTCCTCTGCATAGTTGACTGGGATTGACGGGAGATCCTCGGGATACTTCATGTTATCTCCTCTTTGAGAAAGGTTTCAGCTGCAGTCTGTTTTTCAAGCTGATCAATCTTTGATTCGATAACCTGTCTTATTTCATCAGGTACTTTAAAGATCAATTCTGTGTTTCTATCTTCAGGTTTACCGGGTCCACATCCTGTTGCATCACCTATCTGCATCTCAAGAAGAGCCAGTTCTCTGGATCTGTATGACATGCACCCCTCAGGTGAGTTGTGGTCAAGCATAACTGTGAAAATTGAATCTGTTCCATCCCCATTGTAAACAATCTCAATAATTCTTCCCTGCTGGGGAAAGTCTATAAGGGAAGATGTCTGTATCTCCCAGTATCCATTTGTACCCTCACTGTTGATGTGGTAATCAATCCTGTTCAGGTGCCCATGACCTACCAGATGGAGAATTACATGGGGATACTGTAGAAGGGTGTTTACAATTTCCTCTCCCGAAACTTCCGAGTTACTCTTCATGTAGTATGAAGCATGGTGACTTGTGAGGATAACAAGTTTTTTGTCCTTCCTTGCCTGTTCAATAGCAGGTATAACCAGATTTTCCCACTGGTCTCTGCTCATGTAACCATCTGCTCCGCCGTTCTTTATATCGTAGGTATCCATGGCTATTATTCTTATAAAGCCCTTGCCCGGATCAACTGTGTAGAATCCCACTTTATCATCTTTGCTTCTGAATCCATGCCCCACAGGGCTGGAGGATGTTTTGAAAAATTCTGAAATGTAGGGTGAAGCATCCTGATAATCTTTCACCCTTGTGCCCAGGAGGTGTCTTTTGGGATCAGAAGGCACCTTTGTGTTGGAGCGGATTTTGGTTGCGTCAGGTTTTGAACCATCCTGACTGCCACCATAAACTGTGTCACCCACGGCGTATTGATTGTAATATTCGGTGGCGAAGAAGGTTCCCTGAACCCCGAGGTCGTGATTCCCGATTACCGCATACCATGGTATGTTTTTATCGAGTCCCCACGCCTGAAAGGGATCGTTAAAGTCGTTGGCTGGTCCAGGTACGGGGTCATCATCTTTTCCTGTATCGGGATTGACAGCTTTCCCATCCATAATGTCTATGAGCCATCGAAGTTCCACATATTCGTCATTGTCTATGAGATCCCCGGTGAGAATTACAAAATCAAATTTTCTGGGTTTGGCAAGGTGATTGATGGTCCTCACCACAGAGTTCAGTACCTGGGTGGAATACATGGATTGTCTTCTGTAGGCTCCCTGAGTCGCACCTTTTGCGTCAGCGTCAACCATCCTCATGGGGGATTCTTCATCTGTGAGGTGGATATCAGAGAGATGCACAAAGTAAAGAAGAACAGCCCTCTGCGGGTTATCTGTTCTTGTGAAAGGAGGATCGTCTCTTAATATTATGTTCTCACCCTCTCCAAATGAGTATTTTCCCAGGTCGGGGTGATCTTCTGGATAATAATTTCCATCCTCTGGAAGTGGCAGAACTGGTTTAACTGTTTTGTTAAGGGTGGTGAAGTAGGGACCAATTTTGTAACTGCTACCGGGAAGATAGGGATAGGTGGAGGATTTGCTAACTTTTTCTTTCCCGCACGAGGTAATAAATGATGGTAGTATTGCTATTGAAATTGCTCCCTTAGCAAGATATTTTGCGAAATCTCTTCGAGAGATTCTTTTTTTCACGATCTCTTCAAGGTTGACCATTTTTCCTCCTTTCCTCCATTTTTTCAAGTAAGGAAGTGAGTCTTGATCTGATTCTGTCTGATTTTATTTTTGAAATTAATTCTCTTATATCCTCCGCTGTCAGGGGCTCTCTTAACTTTTTATTTTCTCTACCAGAGCTCCTCTTTTTCTGGAAAAAACTGGTGTTGACATCGACAATAATTCTGGAGAAATTTTCCCCGGTTAACTTGTTGATCTTCTTTAATATTCTGTCGCTGTTGTTGATAATTTCATTTTTCCAGATTGGATGAGTAACAGCAATGTAGATGGTTGAGGAAGTTGTCCGGTAGGGAAAGGTGTTGGAAAGCAGTTCTTTCCATCCAATGCTTTCCCAGGCACTTCTTACTTTCTCTATTTTTCCCAGATTCCTGTGGAGAATAGCAGGGATTACACTTTTCAAATCTTCCATCACCATCAATCTTATCTTTTATTCCCGGTTAAGTCAAGTTGATGAATTGCCACAGAGGTTCTCCCTTATTCTGGCAGCTATGAGGGGATAATCAGTTATTATTCCATCAACTCCTATTTTAAATAGTTCTTCCATTTCGTCAGGTTTGTTTACGGTCCATACTATAACTTTGAAATTATGCACTCTTGCTTTCTCAAGCAGAGTCTCATTAACCAGTGAGATGTGGGGGTGGAGAGAGTAAATGGAGTTCCTCAATCCTCTCTTTATTGCGGTTTCCAGAAGGTTTTCTTCAAAGAGATATCCTGTCTGAAGAGTTTCAGAGGATTTTTTTATGAAGTCCACTGCATCCCAGTTAAAGCTTGAGATGATTATTCTATCAAGGTCCTTTCTGATGGAAAGTAGTCCCACGAGGTAGCGTAGCCAGAGGATTTCTCTTTCTCTCAATCCCTCATTGTGTTCAAATTTCAATTCAAGGTTGAAGAAAAGTTCAGGAAAAGAATCGAGAAGTGTTATAAGGTCAGGAGGTTGTTTCCACTTCTGCCAGATCCTTTTCTTTTTGCCGGGAATGTTTCCTGTTACAGAAGAGAGATCAAGGTCCTCCATAGTGGATTCAGAAACTCTTTTTCTTTTACCTGTCCTGTAAAATTCCGAATCATGAAACAGCACTGTTTCATTATCTCTGAGGAGCCACAGATCTATTTCTACGCCTCTGATTCCCGCTTTTCTGATCTGTTCGATTGCACCGAGAGTATTGTCTATTCTCCCCTCCCGTGATCTGCATCTGCCTCTGTGGGAGAAAATCAGGGTCCTGTAGTATCTGCACATTTTACTGCTGAAGTGCTATGTCATGGTAGTGTACCACTTTATTTTTACCTGTTCTTTTCGCATAGTAAAGGGCTTCATCCGCTTCTCTGATGATTTCCTCTCTGCTGTGAGGTCCTATGACAAATGGTTTCTTTGTGGATGCACCTATGCTTACGGTTATGTGCACCTCTATTTCGTTATTTTTTTCCATTATCTTAAATGGGTGATGTGCAACTGTGAGTCTGATTTTGCTTGCAAGAAAAATTGAGCCATCTTTATCGGTGTTGGGGAGGATAATACCAAATTCCTCCCCTCCATATCTTGTGGCTATGTCGGAAGATCTCAGTTGTGAAACGATAAGTTTTCCGAGTTGAGATAGAAGTGCGTCTCCAGCCTGATGTCCATATGTATCGTTGAAAATTTTAAAATTGTCGATGTCAATCATAAGGTAGGAAATAGGAGCGTTTATTCTTCTTGCAAGGTGGAGTTCCTTTTCCAGTGTTTCCTGAAGGAATCTGTGGTTGTACAGGCCAGTGAGGCTATCTGTAATTGAGAGAATTTGCAGTTTCTGATTTGCCATTTCCAGTTCTCTGTTTCTTTCAGCAAGAGTTCTGTTTATTGTTTCCAGTTTTCTGTAGGCCTCCTGCAATTTTTGATTTGTTCTTTCCAGTTCAAATTTGTCTTCTCTCAGAGTTTCCACCATTTCATTGAAGCTTCTTATGAGCATACCGATTTCATCAGATCTTCTGACAGGAAGTGTGATATTGAGATCCCCGGCTCTCACTCTCTCTGAAGCCCAGAGGAGATCTTCTATTGGTTTTAATGTATGTCCAAGGAGATATATGGAAAGGAGTACCGTGGGAATAAGGAAAAGAAGAATTATGTATATCAGTTTCGTTATCTTGCGGTAGTAATAACCAAGTATGTCACTTTTTGAGAGATAAAGGGTGATGAAGGAGTCAAGCAGATTTTCATAGTAGAAAGCTTTTAATGTGGTTTCCCCCTGAATCAGTCCCTTCCCCTGAAGGAGTTCACCGAGAGGACATTTTTCCTCTCCAGCACCGTAATGATAGAGAAGTTTACCTGTAGAGGTGCATACAGTGATGCCCCAGGCTGTATTTTTGAAAAGGTCCTGTATTGTTGAGTAAATTCTTTCAAAGAGAGGAGAATAATTTACAATCCCGGCAAGATATCCCACAATCATGTCTGAACTGTTTCTG
>JALSQH010000121.1 GCA_026985515.1 bacterium | reverse complement strand
GCTTATCATGCAGGTAAAGTAAGGCTTATCAGGTTAACCAGAAACTGGCAGACTCTTTTCTGGAAAATTCCAACTCCTGCCGCTGATATTTTCACCATCTTCTACGATAACTCCTTTGAATTTCCAGTTGTGGTTGATCTTCCCTTTGATGTGGGGTTGTTCCTCAAAAGTACCGACTTCAGAGTAAGCATAGATATGAGGAAAGAGGCAGGAAGAAGGTTGTTTTACAATAGCAGGAACACAGTGCCTGTGGAAATAAATGGTGTTCCTTCTCCTGAAAAAGAGAAGTTAGACAGAGGGCCCTTTGAGTGGATGGTAAATGCAGGAGTTGACCCTTTTCCTGCAGGGTGGTTCAATGTACTTGAGTGGTCAGCTCCCGGCAATCCTGAAATAGGGATCAGGCTTTATTTTGAGGATGATGTTAATAAAAAGGATCCTCCAGAGAATCAGCCAGGTGAGTATGGGGATCTTGGATATTCAATAGTGGGTCTTGAGCATGTAAAAAAAGGTAAAATTTTAATAAGGTCAGTTATGTACTGGTTTGAGAAGTTTAAACCGGGGGATGAAAAAAGATTTATCAATGTTGATAAAGCTCCTCTTCGTGTGAGAGTAAGTTCAATTCGTTAGTCTTTATATCTTTGAAATTTTTACGGGTGAAATTTATAATTAATTACGAAATGAAGAAATTTTTCATTTTCTATGTTCTTTTCCTGCTCTGTCCCGTACTGCTATTTTCTCAGGGTTTTAATGTTCAGAATTTTTATCCTTCCACTGACGGAGGAAATGGGATAACGGGGTATTCTTCAAGGGTTGGTGATCCATGGAATTTTAATATACTCACCATGATAACCTATACTGCTTCACCTCTGGAGATGGGCATAAACAGGGATGAAACCAGGAAAGTTATTCCCTACATGGTTACGAGCTACTGGGGAACTTCTCTGAATTTACCCTATAACTTTCAATCTTTTCTTTTGCTTCCGTGGGATACCTATGTAAAAATTTCCGACCCTCTGAATGATATCTATAAAAGAGTTTCTTCTGTTGGAGATATAAGGTTTGGTGTTAAGTATTCCTTTTTTAACAGATCCCACTATCCCGGAGGAGCATTGATTCTTCGGGGAATTGTTCCAAGTGGGTCTCCCGAGTATTATCTGGGAAATCCCGATTTTGAATTATCAGCAACTGCGGTTGGAGATTACGAAGTTTCGGGGAATTATTTTTATCTGAACCTCTCCTATACTTTCAGAAGAAGAGAGGAGATTATGAACCTTTCCCTTGATGATGAGTTGAATTATGTAATGGGTTACTCCTACCCATCTGGTGGAGATCTCTTTTTCACTGTGGAATTGAATGGGAAAACTGTATTGAGGCATTTTTTTAAATACGAGTCTCTGAACCCTGTGGAAGTAAATGTGATGTTTAAAAAGAGGGAGAAAAAATTTGAGTGGGGAATTGTGGGAGGGACGGGATTAACAAAGGGTATAGGATCACCTGATTACAGGGTGGGAATACTGATCACTTATCCACCATCAACCTACATGAAATTCACTGAAGTTAAACCAGTTGTAACTGAAAAGAAGTGCCTTTCCTATTTTCTGTTGCCCCCTTCAAAACAATCGCCATCTGATCCCTGTTACAATGCTGAGTATGGCTACATAAGGGGCAGGGTGGCCAGCATGGGAGGATTCCCCATTGGAAAATGCAGGGTATTGATTCAACCCGGGAATATGCTTGTTGACACAGATAATCAGGGGAATTTCCTGGTTAAACTTAAACCCGGTATCTATTACCTGAAGGCTTTGAAGAAAAATTTTACATCCACAGAAGTCTTTATTGAGTTAAAGGAAAAAAGTGTCAGAGATGTGACTTTGAAAATAAAGTATCTTGAAGGAAAATTGATTATCAGGCTTTATTCACCCACCCTCACACCCCTTGCAGCAGTTGTTTCAATCTATTCCGGTACCAGGCTACTGAAAAGGTACAGTATTTCTGAGAGGGGTGCTATGCTTTCTCTCCCTCCGGGAGAGTATGTTGTTGTTGGTGAATTTCATGGATTCAGAAAGGTGTCAAAAATTGTCGAAATTAAGCCTGGTGTCACAACAGAGGCTGATCTGATTTTCAAATAGTCAAATTTCAAATTTTTCAATAGAATCCACCGAGAAGTATTTAATCTCCGTTGCAGGATCTTTCCAGCAGGGTGAGAAAATACCCGCTTTATGACAGGCTCTTTGCAGATCTTTTTCTTTTTCTCCAGTTAATTCCCAGGGGAAAAGTATGGAGCTGTAGTAATTGTATTTAAGGAACAACCCTTCCCTGTATCCATTTGTTTTCTGAAAGAAAAGATGAATTTCAACTTCCAGTGAATTGAGCTCTTCCCTGCTAACCGGGGGAAATCTAACATCCTGTAGCAGTGCCCCAGTCACAGCCGCTGATAGATCTTCAACTAAATCTGTATTGCTGGTAATTTTGCCCATTTCCCCCCGCAATTTCCCATCTTTGAATATTCTGACAAAGAGAGGATACTTTAAGGTGTGAAGTCTCCCCGGTAAAACAAATCGGGGCACAATACCAAGAACAACGGAGGCTCTCACACATTCTGAAACGAGATTTTTGATCAAATCAATTTCATCGGGTTTCAGCTGAGGGGGAAAAAGGGGGAGTTTAATCACAGTTTTCTTCTAATCCCTCTCTTTACGTAGTTGAAGTAATCCATCAAAATTTCTCTGTGGTCAAAAACGATTTCATCAGGCAGATCCTCTTCTGTAAAGAGGCCTATTTCTTTTGCATCGTCGTCAGCTTTCGGAGTACCCCAGCCATCTGCAATGAAAACAGTTGTTATGGTGTGATGTCTGGGATCCCTGTCAGGCCTCGAATAACTCCTGAATTGTTCAACGAGTCTTATTTCCAGAGAAGTTTCCTCTCTGGCTTCTCTTACAGCTGCTTCTTCGAGACTCTCACCATACTCCACAAATCCTCCCGGGATAGCCCAGCCGTAAGGGGGGTTTTTTCTCTTGATAAGTACAATTTTTCCCCGGTACTGAATAATTATATCCACGGTGGGAAAGGGGTTTCTGTATTTTTTTGTTTCCATTTTCACTTTATATTATAATGAAACATGGAAGTTGTAGCAAAGATGGAGGAAATGAAATGGGCCGTGGAAGTGTGAATAAAGTTATTCTTGTGGGTAATCTTGGCAGAGATCCTGAGTTGAGATATACTCCGAGCGGACAGCCGGTGGCAAATTTCAGCCTGGCTACAAATGAAAGATGGACCTCCCCTGATGGCTCGAAACAGGAGGTAACAACCTGGCACAGAGTTGTTGCGTGGGGGAGACTGGCGGAGTTTGTCCAGCAGTATCTTACCAAGGGAATTAAGGTTTATGTTGATGGAAGATTGTCAAACCGACAGTGGACCACCAAAAATGGTGAAACAAGAACCACTGTGGAAATTATTGCAAGGGAAATAGTTATTCTCTCTCCAAAGGGTGATGCCAATCAAAATCTTCCTGTTGAGGAAGAGACTCTTTCAGATGAGCTTCCAGAAGACCTCCCTCCAGATGAGGAAGATGATATTCCTTTTTAATCTTCAGCAATCTTCAGAACAGTGATAGCAGTCAGATTCACAATTTCATCCACTCCAGCTCCTCGCTGAAGCACATTGGCAGGTTTTTTCATTCCTATGAGAATGGGACCAATGGCTGCCGCTCCTCCCAGCCTCCATAGAATCTTATATGCAATGTTTCCAGCTTCAAGACCGGGAAATATCAGAACATTGGCATTGTTCTGAAGGTAGCTGAATGGGAAGATATCCTTCCTTATCTCCTCCACCACAGCCGGATCAACCTGCATCTCTCCGTCAATATCTATGTCTGGTCTCTTTTCCCGCACTATTTCCACAGCTTTTCTCACCTTGGCGGCAAGGGGATGTTTGTTACTTCCGAAGTTTGAAAAACTCAGCATGGCAACATGCGGTTCTATGTTGAACCACCTTGCCGTGTCAGCTGCCATGATTGCTATATCCGCCAGTTCCTCTGAAGAGGGTTCTATGTTGATGGTTGTGTCTGCAAAGAAGAGGATCTTGTCTTTTAGGATCATCATGTAAAGGCCAGCGACAATTTTTTTGCCTTCTTCTTTTCCTATGATCTGGAGAAGTGGTCTTATGGCTTCTGGATAAAACATATTTTCACCTGTAACAATTCCCTCTGCATCCCCCATGTGTACCATCATTGCACCAAAGACATTTGGATCCTTCAGAATTCTGTATGCTTCGGATAGAGTCATACCTTTTCTGCATCTCATTTCAAATAGTTTGTGAGCGTATTCATCATATTTTTCGCTCTTCTCCGGATTTATGAGGGTTACTTTGTCCTCAATTTCAAGCCCCATTTCTTTCAGCATGTTTTTTATCTTTCCTCTTCTTCCTAGAAGTATGGGTTCAGCAATTCCCTCTTCCACTATGATCTGAACCGCCTTGAGAATCTTTTCATTGTCACCTTCAGGAAAAACTATCCTCTTCCTCTTAATTTTCCTTGCCTTATTTATTGTCCATCTCATTATTTCCTTGGATGGATCGAGTAACCTTTCAAGTTCCTCTCTGTACCTGTCGAAATCACTGATTTCCACCCTTGCAACGCCACTTTCCATTGCTGCCTTTGCTACAGCGGGAGCCACCCATAGGAGCACCCTGGGGTCAAAGGGTTTTGGTATAATGTAGTCTGGTCCAAACTTCAATTTTATGTTTCCATACGCTTTAAGGACACTTTCAGGTACATCCTCCTTTGCCAGATCAGCCAGTGCCCTGGCAGCGGCGAGTTTCATCTGCTCATTAATTGTTCTGGCCCGAACATCAAGAGCTCCTCTGAAAATGAAGGGGAATCCAAGCACGTTATTTACCTGGTTTGGATAGTCGCTTCTCCCCGTTGCAACAATGGCATCAGGAACAGCTTCCTTGGCCACATCGTATGGTACCTCAGGATCTGGATTGGCCAGTGCAAAAATTATGGGTTTTGGTGCCATTGATTTTACCATTTCCGGTGTTACGATCCCCCCGACTGAAACACCAACGAACACATCGGCTCCCACCATTGCCTCGGCGAGGGTTCGTTTATCTGTTTCAACTGCAAATTGTTCTTTATATCTGTTCATTCCCTCTTTTCTTCCTTTGTAAATCACCCCTCTACTGTCTACCATTGTGATGTTTTCTTTTTTAACTCCCGATTCAACGAACATTTTTGCAATGGCTATTGCAGCTGCTCCTGCTCCAGAAATTACAACATTTATATCTCTGATGTCCTTTCCCTGAATCTCCAGTGCATTAAAGAGGGCTGCGGTGGTTATTATGGCTGTTCCATGCTGATCATCGTGAAAGACCGGGATATCAAGAGACTCCTTCAGTTTTTCCTCAATGTAGAAACAGTCGGGAGCCTTTATGTCTTCCAGATTAATTCCCCCGAAAGTGGGTGCAATGGCCCTGATAATCTGAACCATTTTTTCCGGGTCCTTCTCATCTATCTCAATGTCAAAAACATCTATATCTGCAAACCTCTTGAAGAGAACAGCTTTCCCCTCCATTACAGGTTTCCCTGCAAGTGGCCCGATGTCCCCAAGACCTAAAACCGCCGTCCCATTGCTTATAACTGCGACCAGGTTGCTTTTTATGGTGTATTCATAAACCAGGTCCTTGTTCTTTTCAATTTCACGGCACACATAAGCAACACCTGGGGTGTAAGCCATTGAAAGGTCACGCTGAGTAAGGCAGGGTTTTGAAAGAACCACCTCCAGTTTACCCTTCCTCCCCTTGGAGTGATATTCGAGAACATCTTCTTTTCTCACCTTTACCTGAAGCATCTTTCCCTCCCTGTTTCAGGAAATAAACTGTTTTAAAATTATTTCTGCCTGTTCCCTTTCAAAGGGTACATTCTGCAATTCGCTCCTGTTGCCTATCTGAACAAGCACGGTTTCCAGGAATATCTGAAATCCCTTGAGATATTGAATTAATTCAGGCTTGATTCCTTTTTTCTCAATAATTTCTTCCCACTCCTGTCGGGCGAACCAGTCGAAAAACTCAACAAATTTCTCATGGTCACTGTACCTTACAGACTTGAAGGCAAGGGATTGAAAATATGCGATAAAATCAGTTAGTCCCCTGATTACATCTCTGATTTCACTTTTTCTGGCATCTGGATCTTCTAAAACTGAAACCAGTTTTTCTACAATTTTTATGAAAATGTAAACATCCTCCCGCAGCCTCAGGGATTCCTCTAACCTTGAGATAAAGTCCCTGAAAACATCTTTACCATCCAGGTCAGGCTGAAATATCTTCAGAATATGAACTATGTTCTGCTGAAAAAAGTTTTTCAGGATACCCTGTGCATTTTCCAGGGCACTTCTGATTCTGAGAATGTTCGTGAGCTGGCAGAAATTCTTCAAAATTTGATGATTGATTTTCCTCATTTCAAGAGTTATCTGGAAGTTTATGGAATCAACTAAATCGAGGAATTCGCCTCTTTTAGAGGTGAAATCTGATGGATTGTCAACAGAGAGAATATCCGGAACATTTTTCTCTAAAAAGATCAGAAATGACTTTAATTCCGAATTTATCAGGGTAAAAATGACGATGTTTTTTCTGAGAAGTTCCAGTGACTTTTCATCCATGTTGATGTACCTGAGATAATGGAGAAATCTGTTGAAGGTGAGTATCAAAATTGATACAACCCTCTTGAGCTGTGGATCTGTTATGTTTTTTACCACCCTGTTGATAGCAGGATTAGTGATTTTGTCGTAGAGTGGGGAAAAACCCTTGTAAATGAATGGATTGAAGTATTTGTTGATCATGATGTTTCTGGTGATTATCTGTCCCAGAGACTGGAAAAGTGATAAACCTACCTTTGGTAACATCAGAATGTTGTTGATAACTTCATAGATATTTTCGAAACTGATAATGAGGAGATAGAGACTGTCTCGGGGGGTGGGTTGTTTCAAATATTTTTCATAAAATTTGTCCCTCGCAGAATCGGGGAGAAGTCTGCTTTCTATGTATCTCTGGAACACAAAGGCACTGGAATCCTCTGCAGCGAGGGTTTCATCAAATAATCTCTTCAGATCCCTTATTACATCACGGATGATTCTGACTTCTACAGAGAAATTCCTTGTCACGGGGTCCGCAGAGGTTTGTGGATGATTTTCCAGATTAAAAAATCTGTCCACACTTTTCAGGAAAAGTTCTATGGCAAAGAGGGTTTCTTCTCTGTCGGGTATGTTGAGAGTTTCCAGCCATTTTTCCCTTTCTCTGATTATTTTTTTTACATTGGCGCTTTCGGAAAAAAGGTCCATATCAATACCCATATATCTCGGGTTTCAGAGTTCGTGTCATGAGGAGTTTTACCGCGTCTGTGGGAGAGATCCCTTCATAGATTACTCTGTAGACAGCTTCTGTTATCGGCATTTCCACTTTAAGCTGTCTGGATAATTCGTAGGCGGCTTTTGCCGTTTTTACCCCCTCAGCTACCATTTTCATTGAGCTGGTGATTTCTTCAATCTTTTCCCCTTTTCCCAGGCGGAGACCCACGCTTCTGTTTCTGCTGAGAGATCCTGTACAGGTGAGAACAAGGTCACCCACCCCTGCAAGTCCCTGAAATGTCAGAGGTCTGGCTCCAAGCTTTACTCCCAGCCTGGTGATTTCAGCCAGCCCCCTTGTTATCAGGGCGGCTCTGCTGTTGTATCCAAGCCCCAGCCCATCACTTATCCCCGCCGCTATGGCTATAACATTTTTCAAAGCTCCACCCAGCAGAACCCCCTTTACATCATCAGAGGTATATACTCTGAAGTAGGAATGGGAGATGAGTTGCTGGATTCTCTTTGCAGTTTCCTCATTTTTTGACGCAACGACAGCTGCAGTTGGCATTTTTGCTGCTATTTCTCTGGCAAAAGTTGGTCCTGAAAAGAACCCCGTTCTCTCGCAAATTTCTTCATCAGCCACATCTTTTATCACTTCATCCAGAGTCATCAGTGTGGAAACTTCAATTCCCTTGCTGCCAATCATCAGAAGAGAACTTTTTTTGATGTGTGGAAGTGATTTTTTCACAATTTCTCTCAACACCTGAGAAGGTGTAACGAATATTACCAGATCCCCGTGAGAGATGGCTTCCTCAAGTGAGGAAGTTATCTTTATCTCTTCCGGGAGAGTGAAACCCGGAAGGTAAAAGATATTTTCCCTCCTTTTTTCAATAACTTTTACTTTTTCAGGATCATGTCCCCACAGTATAACTGAATGACCTCTGTTGTGAAAGAGAAGTGATAGAGAGGTTCCGAAGCTACCAGCACCTATTATGGAAACGGTAAAATTCATCTATCCTGAAGCCATGTAAAAGTTTATTCTGTTCTGCCAGATTTCTGAAGTCATGTATTCAATAAATTTTTTCCGATCCTGTGAGAGTCTGTAGAGATGAAGGATTTCAATATAATCTGGAAGTCCTGCACTTCTTGCCCAGGCGGTGAGACGTTTTAGGCTGTCCAGAATTATATCACTGTGAATTATCAATTCCTCTTTCAATTTTTCATAAGTGTTGATTTCTTTATTGCCAAGAATCTTTTTAAGGAGAGGAGATGTATAGATCCATTTCCTTATGTATGGGTTGTAGAAGATTTTTCCCTTTCCATTGATTTCAGTTACAGTGACCTCATCAGAAAATTGAAAGGGTGCGGGAGTAAGTGCCTCTTCTCCCATAAATTTCCTGTAGAATGCGAAGTCGGGATTCCTCTCCAGGGAAAGGAGTTTCATGTTGAGGAGGGAATCCTGAAGGATCTGCACAAGGAAGTCTGGTTTGACCCTTTCCATTTCTCTGCTGTTATCCTCTTCAAAATCCCTGTACAGAACACTGGGTACATTTTCTTGAAAGGAGAAGGCTGTTATTCCCAGGCTTGGTGTTACTGTGAGGTTAAAGAGATCAACACTCCCCATATTCTCCTTTCGTGCAATTAGGAAAACCTGCGTCCCGCTCATGGTGGGAGGTGTGGAATATACAGTGAAACGGGAAAGGTCCTCCTCATTGAATGTATATGAAGGAATTGCACAATCTTTCCTGCTGTAACCCTTCAGAATCTCACGAAATTTATCCTGATACCCTGAAGAGAGTCCCGATCTCAGATATTCCCTTAAAATTACCACTGAAAAGGGTGTACATGGAACTTTTTTAATGACTGTGGAAATATTTTCAAGCAGCTCCTGTGATTCTAAAAAGATCATTTCCTCAATAACTTTTGCATAAAGCAGGTTATCCATTCTGTTTGCAAGAAAGCGGATCAACTCAATTCTCTCGGGTTCATCAACAGTTTTGATCCATCTTGCGAAAGAAATTATCTTTTTCACATTGACTCTGATGATATTGAGATAAAGGGAAAAGGAATTGAGGGTATTTATTTCCACCCCTTTTTCTTTAAGTTCATATATCTCCTTGGGTGCCCCCATCTTGATGGTATCTCTGAGAAATTTGAAAACCCCCATGTAGAATTTCACCTTCTGACCTGTCCCCCTGCTTTCCTGAATAAGTCTTTTGAGGGTGGAGAGAGCCTTTTCTCTGTAGGTCAGTAGATTGAGGAGAAGGGCAGGATGAATCCAGCCAATTCCAAGGTTTCTGTAGTGATTTTCAAGCTCTGCAAGGATTGTTAAATATTTTCCATCATTACCTTTCATGAGCTCTACCCTTTTACATTATCATACCATTATAGTGAGTGTTCGGCAAGTTAATGTCAGGAATTGAAATTGTTTAAAAACAGTTGTAAGTGAGGTATAATTATTACAGGGTCTGGGGGAGTTTGGTATGTTTGTTGCAAAAATAAAGAAAAGGGGAGTATCCAGATGAGAAAAATAAAATATTTCTTTCCCTTGCTTCTTTTTTTGAGTCTGGTCTTGATTCCATCCACTCCAGCAAAAAAGATTCCTGCCGGAATTGAAGAATACATCGTTGTGGGAAGGGAGTATCAGCTGAGGAGATTCTTTCACTACATAAATGTCAGAGAGAACACCTCTGACGATTTATCTTATTACCTGGACTCCGTTGTAACTTTGACGGCTACCCTTGATGGACAGAAGATTATATATGACCACTGGGAGGATGGATATGAGAAATATCCCCTCAATCCCACCCAGCCATCTACCGAAGTTTACACATTGAATAGAGGAGAAATTTTGTCTCTCGAAAGCAACAGTGGAAATGTAGATTCTATAAATGGAAGTGTACCTACGCTGGTGAGGGGAAAAAGTCTGAGATATGATGGGGGAGATAGAATTATATCCATTGGTGGTCCTGTGGATGTAGCTCACAGCGTATGGCCTCACAATCAAACCTATATTGGTGGAGCTTTTGAGATATACCCTGAAGCTGCCTTTGAAGGGTATTACAACTATATTATTCCCTTCGGTGAGGATACCTTTGACACAAATGGTGGGGATTTTTCAATCTTCAAGTATGTTGCACTTGAAATTCTTACCTTTAAGGATGATACCACTGTTCTTCTTGATAACGGGAATGAACAATTAACCATTCATCTGAATAAAGGGGACGTCTATAACACCCTTGGTTATGTGAATGACACCACCGATGTTTCAAAGAGAATCAGGGTCCTGGCTGGTATGAAGGTCATTTCCAATAAAGAGATTCAGATTTCAATGCTGACCGGTTCATTTGGTCAGTATCAGACGAGGTTTTTCGATGTTCTACCTATAAAAGTCTGGGGGAGAGATTATATTGCTCCTGTTGTCAGTACTTCCCAGTATCCCGCGAATCTCTACCTCTTTAATCCCAACTCTTCACCCATTGATATAACAATCTTTGATAAAAATCATCCTGATGGTTACACATTTTCTCTCGGATCTTACCAGAATACCAGTTATACAACAGAAATAGGTGAAAATATCCCTGAAGGTTCCGCTGTGAGAATAAGAAGTGATCATCTCTTCTGGGGAGTTGTGGCATTTGATTACGCCAGTGTTATGTATGACTGGGGTTATTCTCTCATACCCACCAGACTTCTTGAATCTGAGACTTATGTATCCTGGGCACCGGGAAGCGAGGATCTCTCTGCAAATGGTTCACCTGTTTTTGTGGCTGCTTCTATCCCTGGTACCGAAGTAAAAGTTGATCTTGACAACGATGGTAACTACGATCAGATTGATACGGATGGTGATGGTAACCCCGACGCAGGTCCCTATATCCTTGGTGACCTTGATTATCTGAAAATCTACGATCCAAATGATAACGATAATACAGGTACCCACATTGTGGCTGATAATCCCTTTGTTGCAGTGTATGGTGAGGATCCTGAAGTTGCAGGTACATCAACACCATATCTTGATCTTGGTTATTCAATTTTGCCTCTCTCCCAGAGTTTTATTTCTCCCATCCTTGATATTTCCCTTGACGCTGATAAGTATAGTGTCTCCTCATATGGTGGAGATGTAACCTTTGATGCGGCTATTTCCACCGGTAATTACCTGCCTGTAACTGTTGAGACTGTGAAAATATGGTTCCCTAATGGGATAAGTTATGTTACTCTGAGTGGAGAGATAATTTATCCTGATAGCACAACTCAGAGTTACGATCCTGCCATTACCAGTGATGCTGATTACACATATCTCACCTGGAATCTCAATGAAGTTTTGAATTCCAATGAGGAAATGCATGTGATTTTCACACTCCACTTCTCCTCCAATCTTCCTGATCAGAGTTACACTGTTTATTCCAGAGCAAGAGGCGTTTACGCTGGTGTTACAATGAACCCGGTTGATTCCCTCACCGTGGCAAAAACTTTTATTAGAGGAACTAAAGAGGTAACTGCTCCCACAATTGGTGTGGGTGAGGAGATGACATATACAATTTTTGTCACGAATACCTCTCCCAAGAGCAGTGATGTGGCTCAGAATCTGACAATAATTGACAATCTCAGTGAAAATCTTTCATTTGTTGGGTGTTCCCCCCAGTGCAGTTATCTTGACAGTACGAAGTCTGTTGCGTGGAATGTGGGTGATCTTGGGAGCAGGGAATACTATACTGCAAAATTAACTGTTTCCGTTCTCCCTGTTCCTGCAGGAACGGTTATAAAAAATAAAGCCTACATGATAACAGATAACCTTGCCACTGTTTATACCAATCAGGTTACCACACTTGTTGTTCCCCCCGAGGTTTCTCTTTTCAAATATTCTTCAGCAGATACTGTTGGAGAGGTACATTCTGGAGATGTTTTTACCTACTTCCTGGTTGTAACAAATGTTGGATCTCATCCAGCTCATCAGGTAATTTTGAGGGATGTGATTCCAGATTATGTGGAGTATATGACAGGGAGTTTGAAGGAAATATATCCTGAAAATAAAAATC
>JALSQH010000120.1 GCA_026985515.1 bacterium | reverse complement strand
AGGAGAGTGGGAGAAGGTTGATGAGCATGTTGCTGGGGGACTTGCAAAGATGGCATATCGTGCAATCAAAGAAAACAGAGACAATCTGAGCGAGAGAATGAAAATTATGGAGGAAAGCGCAAGATCTCTGGGTGTTGATTGGGCAGTACATGTGCTTTCCAGCATTAAAGGTCTTGATTTCCCGATTGAAAACTCCGAGCCGCTGGTTGAACGCCTTGGAGGATATAAAATTAAAGGAAGAGATTTAAAGCAAATACTGGAAAGCCTGGATTATCCAATAACCAACCCTGCGGAATTGCTCCATAAAATAAGAGAGAGTCTTTGATTTTGAAATTTTTTAAATACCTAAACTCAAATACCTTTTTATGATATCTGTTATATACTCTGAACTATGCCCGATATGCAATGGGGATTTATCATGGAATGAAATAGAGAGGGAGTGGTGCGAGAAAAACAAAAAGAACCTATCTGATAATTCATTATCAAAAAAGTACAGAGATTTTGAAATATTTTTCACAAAGCTGGTTGGTAGCAAACCCAGAGCCATTCAAAGCATGTGGGCAAAGAGGATTCTTTCGGGGTATTCCTTCGCAGCAATTGCACCCACTGGAATAGGGAAAACCCTGTTTGGGATAGTAATGGCCCTCTACTTTTCCACCACCGGAAGAAAAAGCTACATCCTTGTACCCACCACCATACTGCTTAAAGAAGCAAAAGAAAAAATGGAAAAATTCGGATTTGAAGATGATGTTGCATACTACTACGGAAACATGGGAAAAAAGAAGGGGGAGGAGATGAAAAATCGTATTCGCAATGGGGAATTCAAGTTACTTATAACCACTACAGCGTTCCTATCAAGAAATTATCCCCTTGTCAGGAACTTAGATTTCTCATTTGTATTCGTTGATGATGTGGATTCGCTTCTTAAAAGATCAAAAAATGTGGAAAAGATTGTTGATCTCGTTACGAGGGGAAAGGGTGTACTTATGGTCTCCACAGCCACGGGAAGCAGGGGGTATAATACGAGGATACTCAGAGAAAAACTAAATTTTGATGTGGGAAATATGAGGAACGCTGTTAGAAACGTAGAGGACATATATGGCTCCAAGGATGCTCTTTTAGAAATAATAAATTCTATGGGCCCTGGAGGGGTAATATTCACTCCATCTGCGGAGGAGGCAAAGGAACTAACATTGAAACTTAAAAATTACAGGGCTGGGCTGGTCATTTCGGAGGAAAAAGATGCCTTTGAAAAATTCAAAAGAGGAGATCTTGATTTTCTGGTGGGTGTGGCTGCACCATATGGTGCGATAATAAGGGGAGTGGATATGCCAAAAAGGATAAGGTATGTGATCTTCTACGGAATGCCACGATTTAAAATAGGCCTGGAAAACATTGATTCTATTGGAGAGAAAATTGTACTCTCCCTGGCTTACTCTCTTGCAAAAAAATACGATCTTGAAAAAATGTTGGAGAAAAAAGACTTGGATGCTTTGAGGGAAAAGATAAAGGAAATCCTCAGCAATGAAAAGCAAGTTGAGGGAGAGGGTTTCATCTATGAGAATGGATACATCCTATTCCCAGACATAAAAACTTACATACAGGGTTCTGGAAGGGCTTCCAGACTTTACGCTGGGGGCATTACGAAGGGTGCGTCATTCCTTCTTGATTCTGAAAACTCAATCAGGGTATTTGTAAATCGTGCCTCTGTATACGGAATTGAGTTTAAACCAATGCAATCTCTGGATTTAAAAGCCTTGAAAGAGGATATAGATATGGATCGTAAAAAGATTGATGATGTCAGGGAAAGCAAAGATGTCATTGAACCTTTACTCTTCATCGTTGAAAGTCCCAATAAGGCAAAACATATAGCCAGATTTTTTGGGAAACCAAATGTGAGAATTATTAAAAATTCTATAGTTTACGAGGTTGCCACAGGAAAAAATGTTCTCGTAATTGCACCATCCTTGGGGCATGTGGTGGATTTAAGCACATCAAGGGGTTACCATGGAGTAATTGTCAATCATCATGACTTCATTCCCGTATACTCCCCAATACGCAAGTGCAGGAAATGCGGATATCAGTTCACAGAGGGAGATAAGTGTCCAGTATGCAATTCAAACGATATATATAATGCAAAATACCAGATTGAAACCCTGAGGCATCTTGCGCAGGAAACTGGAAAAGTTATCATAGGTACAGATCCAGATACCGAGGGAGAGAAAATAGCATGGGATCTGATGAATCTTCTGAGGCCCTATGCAACAGCCATAAGGAGAGCAGAATTTCACGAAGTAACAAAAGAAGCCATAATAAACGCCATAAATTCAAGCCGAGAAATGAATGAAAATCTTGTAAAGGCTCAAATTGTAAGGAGAATAGAGGATAGATGGATAGGCTTTGAACTTTCACAGATACTCTGGCATAGATTTTCCAGCAAGAATTTATCTGCAGGAAGAGCACAAACGCCGGTTCTCGGATGGGCCATAGACAGGTACAGACAATCTTTAAAGAAAACTGAAGCCTGGTTCATCCCTGGCACAGATGTGAAAGTACCGTGGAAAGGAGAGATATGGGGAACTGTATCCAAAATTGATGAGATGGAAAAAGAGTACACCCTACCACCATATACCACGGATGAGATACTGAAGGATTCTTTTTCCATTCTGGGAATTGATTCCTCAGATACCATGAACATTCTGCAGAATCTATTTGAAACAGGTCTGATAACCTATCACAGAACAGACTCAACGCATGTATCTGATGCAGGTAGAAAAATAGCCCGTATGTACCTCGGTAAAGATTACCATGGCAGAAAATGGGGAGAGCCAGGTGCTCACGAGTGCATAAGACCCACAAAACCCTGGGGGATGAAAGAGATAAAGAGATACATAGATGAGGGAATAATCAACATAACCATTGACGAGAAATCACTGAAAGTTTACGATCTGATATTCAGGAGATTTATGGCATCTCAAAGTGTTGGAAAATTAAAGGTTGTGAAATACTCAATAAAGGTTGGTGAGGATGAGATTGAGTTTCCCCTTGTGGTTGATGTCTACGGGAAGGCCTATGAACTGTATCCATACCGGGTAAAGATACATAAAGAGATGAAAACAGGCTACCAAAAAATAGATCTGGAAAAGAGGACGATATCACCACCACCCTACACCCA
>JALSQH010000119.1 GCA_026985515.1 bacterium | reverse complement strand
TTCTGCCCCCTGGCTTTTTTTTCACTTCCTGCTCAACTTCATAGATCTTTATATTCTCTTCCTCGCCACTTTCCAGATCCTGGAAGGATTCTGAATTCCTCGCTGACATATCCAGACCTGCAAAATTTTCAGATTCACTTTCCTCAACAGATCCACTAATTTCCTCCCTTTCCCCCAGAGTAAAGGAAGGCTCAGAAGAAAAGGTACCTGTATCTCCGAGAGTGAAAGGTCTATCGTCGGTGGTCCCAGTAACTTCAGATTCTTCAGAGGATTTAACATCTTCCATATCTGGTGGTGGAGAAAACTCCCCGGTGTGGGTTAACTCACCAAAAATTTTATCCTTTTCGACTGAATCTTCATCTAACTCTTCAACCTTTTCTTCATAATCGTTTTCCACCTGCTCTTCAGAATATTTAAAAAGTTCCAGAATCTTCTTACCTGCGGTGGCAAGAAGATGAAGAAAAGACAATCCTGTGGCGTAAACAATGGCAATGATAAGAACACCGAAGAGGACAACAAAAACCCCGGCTTCACCGAAAATTTTCCTTAAAAGTTCACCTTCAAATTTCCCCAGAACCCCTCCTGTATAAAAGGGAGCAGTGAGAGGTGTCTTAAAAATCAGGTGGATTATGGGTGGAATCGTAAAAAGAATAACCACCAGTCCCAACAGAGTTCTCACCATCCCTTCCCCTGAAGTTGAAGAAAAAAGGACAAAGAGAAAATAAATCATCAGGAGAAGAAGAAGCCACGCACCATATCCGAAGAATTGAAACAGTAGAGAGGAGAGGTAACTTCCTATTAAACCTGCATAGTTGTGAACTTTCCCGCTTCCTGTCGAGAAAAGAGACGGGTCAGAAGGCGTGTAACTGATCAGACTCAAACCTGTAAGCACCACAAGGAGAAAAAGGAAAAGTGCAAATATTTCCCGCCTTACTTTTCCACTATCGGTCATTTCTGCGCTCTATTTCCATTCTTTTTATATGATAGAGGCTTTCCTCTTCAATCTTCCTGATACTCCCTAAAAGATCAGCCACCAGACCTGCAACAACGGTGATTATTCCTATCATAAAAAGGATAATCATGAGAATGAGGGATTGTATGTGACCGGCCCCTTCTCCATGGTAGTAAAAGTAGAGATACCTCGCTCCAATGAGAAGTGCCAGAATAATGGGTATCATTCCTATATAGAAAAAAACAGCAAGGGGTTTGTAAATTAAAATCGTTCTGAAAATGGCCTCCACTGCCCTGTAAATGTACTGTGGAATGCTCTTTATCAATCTTGATTCCCTGATTACCTCTCTGTTAACCCTTATGGGAACGGAAACAATGGGTATTTTTTTCCTGCCTGCCTGAATGATGGTTTCAAGAGTGTAGGTGTACTCTCCCAGAATTACAATTTGCAGAAGAGCTTCCCTGGAAAAGGCTCTGAAGCCACTGGTCGTATCGGGAATATCAACACCTGCTGCAAGACTCACCACCTTTGATCCAAGTCGCTGAAGTTTCTTTTTTAAAGGAGAAAAGTGTTCAATTTCTTCTATGGGCCTTTCACCAATTACAATGTCAGCCTTTCCTTCAATGATGGGTTCGAGGAGTTTTACCATATCCTCTGCAACATACTGATTATCTGCATCTGTGTTGATGACAACATCCGCCCCCAGCTGAAGAGCGACATCAATTCCAGTTTTAAAACCAAAGGCAAGTCCTTTATGTTCCTTCAACTCCACGATGTGGTCTACTCCCTCTTTTTTTGCAACCTCCACCGTACCATCCTCTGAACCATCATCTATGACAAGTATCTCAACAGAAGAGAATCCAAGTTTCTGCAAATCAGGGATAACTTTCCTAATACTTGCAATGGTTACGGGGAGGGTTTTCTCTTCGTTGTAGCATGGAATCTGAATAATTAACTTCATATGTTCAAGTTTATTTTACCATAAACGCAATAAGTTACTCAAATTCTGGAGATGCTTGAAACGAAAAGGTTAAAAGAGGAGATTCAGGTTGAAAATGGGGAAAACATAAATAAATTTCCATGTCTCATAATCTTTCACAAAGGGGAACAAAAAGCCAAAATCAATAACCATATTCCTGAACCTTACTCTTGGACCCAGAGTAAATCCCGCCAGCTTGGTGATCCAGAATGGTTCTATCAGGAAAGAGACTTTACCCCTGTGATTGAACTGGAAAAGTAAAGAAGAGCCATACCCATTATTCAATTCATTAGCATCGTTAACTCCTACAGTTCCTGCACCAATGTCCCATGTAACCTTAAAAACCTCACTTTCAAATGAAAAAGAGAGAATACCAACTCCTGCTAAAGAAAGAGATTGACCAGGATAAAAATAGATTTTACCGGTTAATGAAGTCATAAATAAATTGCCAATCCTTTTGCTATTAACCTTAAATCCCACCTCTCCCACAACAAGGATCAGTTCTCCAGCCTCTATTTCAAAATAATCACTGACTCCGTGAGCATAATTCACACCTATAATAATATCAGTAAAAGAAACCCTGTTTTTCCCTGCTCCCAGGGAGCCTGTATCGGGGAAGAGAAAGCCTCTTCCCGTATTCAGCATTTCTGCTGAATAAAGAGGAGCACCTGAAAATATCAAAAAGATAATGAAAAAAAGCTTCTTGACCATTATCTTTTCACCATCCATGGATTTTTTTACAAAATTCTTAATTCCTTTATCTCCACACATAGTGAAAATTAAAAACTGGTAAGATATTTCTGTGACGCCACTTTTCACCATCCTTTCTGGTAACTGGAAAGAGCAAACCCAGATCTACTATGATATGCCCGGTAAAAATCCTGGGACCTCCCAGAACACCCACAACATGGCTCAAATCTTCCCACCCTACTTTCAACCACCCTCCCTCCACCATCAACGCAACATGTTTGCTTATCCTGAAATTTAACAGTAAATCTGCACTATACCCATACTCTGTTTCTCCTCCAGCTCCGGCTCCGCCACTAATAGACAATTTAACAGGCCCTCTTTCAAATAAAGCTGTCACAATCCCTGTGAAAGCAGCTTCCTCACTACCGTTTAATGGAAAAAGAAACATTCTACAATCAAAGGAAAATCTGAGAACACCGTATATTTTAGGAGTGTACATCCGGAATCCAAAATTGGCCATCAGAAATCCAATTTCTCCTATTTCAATATCAAGGGTATCGGTAACCCCATAGGCATACTCTGCACCTACCACCACATCTATGATGGAAAATTTCCTCTTCCCTGCTCCAAGTGGCTCACCGTCAGGGAAAACAAAGCCCATACCTGGATCTGAATCAGCATGTAAAATGGGGATTGTAAACAGGAGGGGAATTAAAGTTCCCTGCAGAAAAAGAAAAAAGAAAGCCTTTTTCATATCTCTATTATTAGCACCATATATTCCACAAATCAAGGAGTTTAAAATTCGTTCATGGCATCTACTTTGTAACTGAAAAGGAGGAAAGGAGAAAGAGGAGGTAAAAAGGGTGCCGGAAATCGTGAAAAAAACCATACTTAACAGGGATGTTTGTAGATTTGAAATTATGGCTCCCCGTATCGCAGAAAAGAGGAAGGCGGGACAATTTGTCATCATCAGACTGCATGAGCATGGAGAGCGAATACCTCTGACAATAGCTGACGCTGATCCTGAAAGAGGAACAATAACTCTGATAGTTCAGGGAGTTGGAAAAACCACGAGGGAACTCAATAACATGAAAGCTGGTGACAAAATTGCAGATGTGGTTGGACCACTCGGCAGGCCCACCCACATTGAGAATTTCGGCCATTCAGTTGTTGTGGGGGGAGGACTGGGAACAGCAGTGATGTATCCCATCGCAAGGGCACTGAAAGATGCCGGCAACAGGGTAACATTCATCCTTGGTGCCAGGACCAGATCTCTACTCATTCTGGAGGATGAACTGAAGGGTTTCTGTGATGAGGTCAAAATCTGCACAGATGATGGTTCCTACGGGAAAAAGGGGTTTGTTACCGATTTATTAAAAGAAATGATCGAAGAGGGAGAAAAGATTGACTTTGTAATCGGTGCAGGGCCCATTCCCATGATGAAGGCTCTGGCAGAAACAACAAGACCACATGGAATAAAAACTGTTGCAAGTCTCAACCCAATAATGGTGGATGGAACAGGTATGTGTGGTGCCTGCAGGGTACTGGTTGGGGAAGAAACAAAATTTGCCTGCGTTGATGGGCCAGAATTTGACGCTCATCAGGTTGATTTTGATCTGCTCTGGAAGAGAAACAGAGCCTACATAAAACAGGAGAAAATTGCCCTTGAAAGATACCTGAAAATGCAGCAGGGTGCCACTTTTTGAGGAGGTAAAAAAATGGGTGAGAGAAAGAAGTTAAGTACAAAAGAAAGATTAAAAATACCAAGACAACCAATGCCTGAGCAGGATCCCCATGAGAGAATAAAGAATTTCAGGGAGGTTCCCCTCGGTTATACTCCAGAACTGGCGATGAAGGAGGCTCAAAGGTGTCTTCAGTGTCCTGACCCACCCTGTGTAAAGGGCTGTCCTGTTGAAATAGATATTCCAGGTTTTATAAAGAAAATTGAGGAAGGTGACTTTCTGGGGGCTGTAAGAGTAATCAAAAAGACCAACCTTCTCCCAGCAATTACCGGCAGAGTTTGCCCCCAGGATGAGCAGTGCGAAGCAGAATGCGTACTGGGAAAGAAATTCAAGCCTGTGGCTATTGGAAATCTTGAGCGTTTCGTGGCAGATTATGAAAGAGAAAATAACCTCATAGAAATCCCCCCCAGGGAATCCCCCAAAGGGAAAAAGGTAGCAGTCATAGGAGCAGGACCAGCAGGATTGACAGTTGCCGCTGATCTCATTCAGAAGGGTTATGAAGTCACAATTTTTGAAGCTCTTCACAAGCCAGGCGGAGTTCTTGTTTATGGAATACCTGAATTTCGTCTACCCAAATCAATCGTCCAGAAGGAAATTGAGCTTCTGGAAAAACTTGGAGTGGAAATCGTCACTGACTTTGTGGTGGGTAAAACTGCGACTATAGATGAATTGATGGAGAAAGAAGGTTACGATGCGGTATTTATAGGTATAGGAGCAGGCCTTCCATGGTTTCTCAATATTCCTGGAGAAAATCTGATTGGAGTCTATTCTGCAAATGAGTACCTCACAAGGGTGAACCTGATGAAGGCGTACATGTTTCCCGATTACGATACCCCTCTGATTGAAAGCAGAAGAATCGCAGTGATTGGTGGGGGAAACACCGCCATGGACGCTGCAAGAACTGCTCTGAGATCAGGTGCCGAAAAAGTTTACCTCATTTACAGAAGATCCCGAAAAGAAATGCCAGCAAGAACAGAGGAGATAGCTCATGCAGAAGAAGAAGGAGTGGAATTCGTCTTTTTAACAAATCCCGTGGAATTCATAGGTGATGAAGAGGGAAGATTGAAGGCTGTCAGGGTAATAAAAATGCAGTTAGGTGAGCCTGATGAATCGGGAAGAAGAAGACCCATTCCTGTGCCAGGCACTGAGTATGAAATTGAAGTTGATACAGCCATCGTGGCAATAGGAAATTCTTCCAATCCTCTTCTCCTACAGACCACTCCTGACATTGAGACCAACAAGTGGGGAAATATCATTGTTGACCCTGCCACAGGGAAAACATCCAAAAAAGGTGTTTTTGCAGGGGGAGACATAGTTAGAGGAGAAGCCACAGTTATTCTGGCCATGGGTGATGGAAGAGTGGCAGCCAGAGCAATAGATGAGTATCTTCAGACAGGAAAATGGTGAGAAATTTATTTAAAAGGAGGATCAGGGTAGAAGACCTCCCCCCTATCGTTGCTTCTAACCAGGTATCCATTCTCCATCTTCCTGACCTCACAGGGTGAAGAAATGATCACTTTTCCTCCGCCCTCTGGCAGATCAAGGGCAAATTTGGGAAGTGCCATTCCTGAAAAATTCATCAGTTGCCTGTAGATTTCTATTGCTCTGGAAAGGGGGACTCTGAAATGCTCCACACCCTCCACAGGATCACACTGAAATAGATAGTAAGGTCTGACTCCAGCAGACAGGAGATTGTAAAACAACTCCTTCAGAATTTCCACAGAATCATTGACACCCTTCAGGAGAACAGTCTGATTACCCCAGATAACACCGTACCTGGTAAAATTTTTCATTCTTTCGATGGTAAAATCTGACAATTCTCTCGGATGATTAAAATGGGTATTTATGTAGATTGGGGCATATTTCTCAAAAACTCTTCCCAGGCTTTCAGTAAGCCTCATCGGAAGAGTTACAGGCACCCGGGAACCGATTCTTAAAACCTTTAAGTGTTTAATTTCTCTAAGCTTAGATAGAATGTAATCCAGTTCTTCATCTTTCAGTAAAAGAGGTTCGCCTCCAGATAAAAGCACATCTTTCACCTCTTCGTGGGCCCTGATATAATTCAATGCTTCTTCAAGAAGTGGTCCTCTGAGAACATACCCCTTTCTCCTCCACCATCTTTTCCTCATACAGTGCCTGCAGTAAACTGGACAGATATTTGTGACAAGCAGAACAACTCTATCACTGTACCTGTGGACAAGATGGGGAACGGGGGAATGTTCATCCTCTCTGTATGGATCAGGGTCTCCCCTCCTCGCTATTTCAAGAACATCAGGAATAATTTGTTTGAGGATTGGGTCATCAGGATCATTCTCGGCGAGTGAAAGATAGTAGGGGGTAACAGAAAACCGGTATTTTTTTGTAACCCATTTTAAATTCTCAAGATCTTCTTTCAAAAAAGGAAAGTAATCCACAATATCCTCGATCCTTTTCAGTGAATTCATCAATTGCCATTTCCAGTCAAACCACAATTCCCTGTTAGCAGATATTAAGTTCTCCATTTTTCACCCTTTCAAGTAGTCTGCGGAGAGCTTTCTTCTCCGAAGAGTACTTCAGATATTTATCAACTTCTGATAGCTTCACCTTCTTAACTTCCGCCACCTCCCAGTCGTGCTTCGAAGGGTCTCCACCTCTAACATACAGAAGAAAGTAAAAAACCTCTTTGTAGATTCTTATCTTTTTATCTGGATGCCTGTATTGATAATTCACCCTCTCTATAAAAGGACCAGGCTCAACTATTAAACCTGTTTCCTCGAAAACTTCTCTCACAGCTGTTTCTTCTGGTTTCTCCCCTTTTTCTATCAAGCCTTTGGGAAGTGCAAAATTTTCTTTTCCAGATGGCCTGACGATATAGGCGTATATTTCACCATTCTTACACTCAACGGGCAGTCCACCAGAAGAAACCTCAACACCACCTTCACCCTTAATCACAAACCATCTCACATCTTTCCAGTACCTTATGGTTAATAATTCTTCGACTCCACCTCTCACCAGCACAACCCTTTTCACCTTCTCGAGCCAGAACCACGGGATCATTTCACCCCTTTCCACGGGTTCCAGATTTTCGGGACACTTCACCTCTATGGCAAGACGGCTCTGATTATCCATTTCTGGCAAACCTGCAGGGATTCTCAAGCAGAAAAGATCCCCACCATTCACCAATTTGAGAATTAAGCCTCTCTCTCCACTGAAAATCTCATACATGGTAATTTAATTTTATTGGTTAAAGAAATGAGAGCAAAGTTCCCTCTTGACAGCAAATTACTAACCCATATACTTATCTCCAAAAAGGAGGTTTCCGTCAGGTGGGTAGAAATAAGTCTGCAGAAAAGAGACACAGACAGAGCCTGAAGAGGAGAGAAAGAAACAGGATGTACAAATCCAGGATTAAAACAGCGATAAAGAAGCTTCTTAAAGCAATGGAGAAAAAGGAAGTTGAATCAATAGAACCTCTATTCAAACAGGCTCTGAAGGAAATAAATAAGGCAAGAAGTAAAGGAGTGATCCACAGAAACACCGCTGCAAGGAAAATTTCGCGACTATACAAAAAAGTTAATGCTTACATGGCTCAGGTAAAAAGTGAATCCTGAGAATTCACAAGATCAATCACAAATTTCTTTAAAAGAAAACGGGGTGGAATTTTCTGCGCCTTGATTTGTAGTTCAGTTTTATCAATTTCAGTAATTATTTTCTCAAGTTCCTCAAAAGAAAATTTTTGAGCTTCCGTTATCAATCTTGCAAGATAGGACGGTTTAACGCCCGTTCTCCGTGCAAGGTGATCCCCCCTGACACCCAGAGATAACCCGGTCTTAACTTCAAGTAATCTGTGAAAGTGAGCGAAAATTATTCTTATAAGCTGGACAGCCTTAATACTTTCAGAAAAAGAATCGATTACCCTGAAAGCCTCGCCTATCTCCTTTTTTCTGATAGCATCTATAAGAGCAAACACATTTTCCTCCTTCAGAGGAACAACCAGATTTTTCACAGCCTCAACTGTTATCAATCCATCCTCTCTATAGGAGAGTAACTTTTCCAGCTCCTTTAGCAGAAAATGGGGCTGATCCTGAAAATATTCAGCAAGATACTGGGTAGCCTCCCTTTCTATTTCTCCTCCAAGGAGTTTTACAGTGAAATCTATCAGCTTTTCCAGCTCCTCTCTGGATGGTAAATAATCGAATTTCCTGTAATCTGCACCCTTTACAGGAAATGGAGCAGAAGTAATGGCAAGAACATCATACTTATCCCCGCTTCCAGCAATTATTCTGCTGAGGGTCTCCTTATCTTCTCTGCTCAACTTTTCAATTCCCGTAAGTACTATCAGTTTGAAAGTGGAAAAAAGATCACCTTCTCTGGTCAGAGATAGAAGTGATTTGAAGTCACTTTCCAATAGATCAATTCTGTGATGTTCACCTCTGCTGTACAATTTTACCCACACATATGGCAGAAAAAATTTATAAAACTCATGCTTTGTTTCAATGAGATATGGTCCAGATGGATCCTTTGTCCACTTACCTATCAGTGAAACTATCCCCATTCAGTAACTCCACTATTTTTTCACTCAGTTTATCAATTCCATTGACAATTGAACTCCTCATGGAAGCCTCAGTCCCGTAGGGATGGGAATAATAAGTATAGGTTAACGGTATACCAACTACCCTTGAGAAGCTTTTGCCATGGCATGGTGTAATTTTTACTCTGTATTTTACCACTCCCGTAATTCTGGCAATGTAACCTGAAGGTGTATAGTAGTAGTCACCAGGGTTAACTGAGAGAAGATCAACAGTTACCTCCGGACAATCAGTGGTGAATGATATTCCTCTCCTCCCCAGATTCCTCAAAAGAGCAGAGGCAATTTCAGGTTCAATACCTGTCAGGAAACTAACTTCACTTCTTACTTCTTTCAAATAAATGCGTTTCCGTGTCAGTTTAATTAAATGGTATGAGCAGCCTGAAATTAAAAAAACAGTTAAGGCTATTAAAATTCCTGATTCTTTCTTCACCTTACACAACAATGTTTACCAGCTTATGCGGGACAAAGATTATTCTCTTTATTTCCTTTCCCTCTATGTACTTCTTAACATTTTCATTTTCCATGGCAAGTCTTTTAACCTCATCTTCTGATACATCCACAGGAACCGTAATTCTTCCCCTGAGCTTTCCATTTACCTGAATAACTATAAGCTCCTCATCCACTGCAAGTCCCTCTGGATCATACTCAGGCCACCTTTCCTTTAGGGTGAAAGACTCCTTTCCCTTTATCTCGCTCCATAATTCATCAGATATGTGGGGAGCAAAAGGGCTAAGCATCAGCACAAGATCCCTGAGAGATTCACCCAGAATCTCCTTCTCTTTTTCAGATAGATTGGCCTTTTCTCCCAATCTCTGTGAGAGGTAATTGACGAACTCCATTATCGCGGCAATGGCAGTGTTGAATCTCTTTCCTTCAAGATCCTCTGTAACCTTTTTAATCGTTCTATTGAGGAATCTGTAACTTTCCTTCTCTTCTCTGCTTAGTTCTGACACATCAGGTTTCGTAAAGGGCAGATTTGCAAGATCAATATTTTCCATAATCAGCTTCCATACCCTGTTAAGGAAACGATACGCTCCCTCAACTCCCGTATCACTCCACTCCAGAGATTTTTCTGGTGGCGCGGCAAACATGATAAACAATCTTGCGGTGTCTGCACCATACTTTTCAATTATCTCGTTGGGTTCCACAATATTTCCCCTGGACTTATCCATTTTTGCCCCATCTTTCAGCACCATACCCTGCGTGAGCAACCTTGTGAATGGTTCATCAAGATCAATGTATCCCAGATCTCTCAGGACTCTGGTATAGAAGCGCGCGTAGAGAAGATGCATGACTGCATGCTCGATTCCACCAATATACTGATCCACTGGCATCCAGTACTCTGCTTCTTCCCTGTCAAAGGGGCCTCTGTCGTAGTGAGGGCTGGTGTATCTCAGAAAATACCAGGAAGATTCCACGAATGTATCCATAGTGTCAGTTTCTCGCCTGGCAGGACCTCCACATTTCGGGCATCTTGTTTCAACAAATTCCTTCTTCTTGGCAAGGGGGGAACCTCCTTCAGGAGTAAAATCCACATCCTCTGGAAGCGTTACAGGCAGTTCCTCTTCAGGAACAGGTACTATACCACACTTCTCACAGTAAACCACAGGTATCGGAGCACCCCAGTACCTCTGCCTGCTTATGCCCCAATCTCTCAGCCTGTAACTTACAGCTTTCTTACCAATACCCTTCTCCTCGAGGTATCTTACGATTGCCTCTTTGGCCTCCTCATTATGCATGCCTGTAAACTGACCTGAATTCACCAGATAACCGGGACCTTCATATGCCTCTGTCATTTTTTCCGGGACAAGTTCTTCCCCCTCTGGCTGAATAACCACAATAATGGGAATATTGTACTTCCTGGCAAATTCAAAATCTCTCTGATCATGGGCTGGAACAGCCATTATCGCACCGGTTCCATATTCCATCAGGACAAAATTCGCAACATAAATGGGAACTTTTCTACCGTTAAGTGGATTTATGGCATATTTCCCTGTAAAAACACCCTCTTTCTCATACTCATCTTCAGACTTTTTCTTTATGTTTTCCCTTCTGACCCTGTTTATAAATTCCCTAACCTCCCTTTCATACTCTGTACCTCTGGTGAGCTCAAGGGCAAGGGGATGTTCAGGAGCAAGAGACATAAAGGTCACACCAAAAAGAGTATCTGGTCTTGTTGTGAAAATTTTTATACTTCCAGATCCATCTTCCAGGGGAAAATCCACCTCGGCACCAACAGATTTTCCAATCCAGTTTCTCTGCATTGTGAGAACTTCCTGGGGCCAGCCTTTCTCAAGTTCTTTTGTACCCTCAAGAAGCTCTTCAGCGTAATCAGTTATTTTAAAAAACCATTGCTCCAGCTCCTTCAATTCTACAGGAGTTTTGCACCTCCAGCATTTTCCATCTATAACCTGTTCATTGGCAAGAACAGTTTTACATGTGGGACACCAGTTGACGAGACTCGTTTTCCTGTAGGCCAGACCCTTATTCAGCATTTCAGTAAATACCTTCTGTTCCCACCTGTAATATTCCGGTTCACAGGTGGTAACTTCTCTATCCCAATCATAGGAAAAACCAAGCCTTTTCAACTGCTTTCTCATATAATCAATGTTACTGTATGTCCACTTTGCAGGGTGGGTATTGTGCTTTATGGCAGCATTTTCAGCTGGAAGACCAAAAGCGTCCCACCCCATTGGATGAAGAACATTGTAACCCTGCATCCATTTAAATCTCGCAATCACGTCTCCAATGGAATAGTTTCTCACATGTCCCATATGGAGTCTTCCACTGGGATATGGAAACATTTCAAGTACATAATACTTCTTCTTTGATCTGTCCATCTCTGCTTTGAAAAGCTTCTTTTCCTCCCATTTTTTCTGCCATTTCGGTTCAATCTCGGCCGGATTGTACCTTCTCATCTACTACCTCCTGATTTGAAATCCACTATTCCTCTATCCTTCAGTTTCTTAAAAAAGTAGAGGGCATCAAGCTCCTTTAATGGACTCACCTTAATTATAGAATCGGTATCCCACACACCATCAATTCTCGATATCATGTAACCCTCTTCAGGGGTAAATTTGTACTTCATTATCTCCTGAAGGCTCATTTTAAGATAGGGGACACCATGAAGAGGAACATAATGTTCAAGAAGAATTTTCCTGGCTCTCTGGACCGCCTTCTCGATCCATTCCACATCTTCCATTTTCACACCCTTCATTTTATACATTTTCCAGTACACAGCCAGAGCTTTTTCAAATTTGCCTCGCTCCTCATACTCTCTACCAATTTTGTACAGATCTGAAAGATATATGATTCTCTTTTCAGGTTCCTTTCGTTTTTTCTCTTTTATTTTTATGATACCAGACTCATAAAGCTCAAATAATCTTTTATAAGTTTGAAAAGGCATGTGCCTCATTTCATAGGCTATTTCCTTCAAAGTCTTTCCTTCTTTAATGTATTTGTAAATTCTTCTGTCAGCAAAAGAACTGCTGTTTTTCAGAAATTCTGGATT
>JALSQH010000118.1 GCA_026985515.1 bacterium | reverse complement strand
TCATCGGCAAAGTAGAGAACATTGAGTGGACCTTTTGACAAACCATAGGCCCCCAAAAACATCCCCTTTGCTGCCCATCCATCACCTATATCTGGAAGGTACTTTATTTCCTCATCTGCCCATTTTATAGCTATTCTGGCAAAATCTCCTTTTTTTTCAGGTGGTAAAACATCCCACAGGAACAATCCAAACTGAAATCGCAGAGAATGAAGCAACTTATTGCGAGGATCCCTTTTAATTGCTCTGGAAATTTTATTCAATGTAGATGTCAGAAAACGAGGATCTTCAAGTTTCTTAATGTTAATACAGAGTGGTTCATTAATACTTCTCCTCATATCATAACAGGACCACTCTTCAGCATTAAGATAAGTAAACGCTACAAATACAAAGCCCAGTAAAGCTAACCTTTTCATTTTCCAGAAAATATTTTAGCACAGAAAATTTTCTGTGTGAAGAGTGCTGGAACTAAATTTCCTTTTTCATATCATATATTAACTAAAAAAGGTGAAAAAATGGAGCCAGTACAATCAATTTCCATATTCGTTGCCTTTCTGGCAGGGTTTCTATCATTTGCTTCACCCTGCGTGCTTCCTCTGATTCCTTCTTATGTAACTTTTATAACCGGTATGACACTTGAAGAATTTGAGGATAAATCCAGAAGGAAAGAAATTACAAGGAGGGTTATCCTCCACTCATTGATGTTCATACTTGGCTTTTCAATAATTTTCGTTCTCATGGGGGCATCAGCAACATATATTGGTGCCTTACTCATTAAGTATCAGGAAATCATAAGAAAAGCTGGAGGAATACTTGTCATTTTCTTTGGCCTCTACATAACAGAAATATATGTCAGGGAACCAGCCAGAAAAATCTTTGCAACATCTCTTGGATTTCTTGGCCTCGCCTTCCTCTTTAACTGGTCTGCAGATTTCAAAGATCTTTTCATAAAACTTGGTGCCTTCTTCCTTGTTCTATATAGCCTAATGGAACTGGGAATAGTCAAACTTGACTTTCTCCTTATGGAGAAAAAGATAGAATTGAGAGATAAACCAATGGGGTTGATGGGAACAATGTTAGTTGGGATCACTTTTGCAGCCGGATGGACACCATGCATTGGCCCCATTTTAGGCAGCATCCTGGTATATGCCAGTACCCAGGGCAATGTGACAAAGGGAATTATTCTTCTCTTCTCCTACTCCATGGGGCTGGGAATCCCGTTTTTCCTCTCCTCTCTTATAATAAACAGCTTTTTCATTTACTTCCAGAAATTCAGAAAATGGATAAGACCGCTCACTATTTTCAGCGGCATTCTACTCATTGTAATTGGAATACTTCTTTACACAAACTATTTCTCTATCCTCTCAGGTCTTCTTGAATCTGCAGCAGGTGGAGTTCCCACACCAAAATAAAATGGCTCAACCACTTGTCTCAGTTATAATACCTGTATACAACAGACTGAACTTCCTGAAAGAAGCAGTCGAATCTGTACTGCGACAGACCTACAAAAATTACGAACTCATAATAGTTGACGATGGCTCCACAGATGATACACCACTAATAAAGGAAATCTTCCCCCCAATAAAATACATAAGGCATCCAGAAAATAAGGGAGTTGCCGCAGCAAGAAATACTGGAATCAAAAATTCCCACGGGGAACTGCTCGCTTTCCTTGATTCTGATGACCTGTGGCTTCCCGAAAAACTTGAAAAACAGGTGGAATTCATGAATCAAAATCCAGATCTCCTGATCTCCCAGACAGAGGAAATATGGATAAGAAACGGGAAAAGAGTTAACCCACGAAAAAAACATAAAAAAGAGGGAGGAAATATTTTTTTCAGATCCCTTGAACTGTGTTTAATCAGTCCCTCAGCAGTTATACTGAAGAGGGAACTTTTGAAGGAGGTGGGATTATTTGATGAAGATCTCAAAGCGGCTGAGGATTATGATCTCTGGCTCCGGATCACATGGAAATATCCTGTGGGATTACTGCCACAACCTCTTGTCATCAAAAGAGGTGGACATCCCGATCAATTGTCAAGAACCACTCCTGTAATTGATAGATACAGAATCATTGCTCTGAAAAAACTTCTACTTTCAGTCCCCCTGAGCAATGCTCAAAGAAGCGCCGTACTAAAAGAACTTCAGAGAAAATGCTGGATAGTTTATAACGGGGCTCTGAAGAAAAACAACAGTGAAATAATCGACTTCTGTCAGAACATTGCCGGAGAAACTGGAATAAAATTAAAGGGGGGCTGAACCCCCCGATTTTTACGGTCTGTACTCATCAGGCCCTATATCCCAGGCAGAAACAACATTGGCAACAGATGGATCATCGTAGGGTCTCAGCTGACCATCAATATCCGGCCATGCATTGTCAAAACCAAAGATGCCATAGGGATCATTCACAGGGTCATAACCGGCATCAATGAGATGGGAAGAAGAAGTCAGGTGCACACCATCAGTAGCAAAAGCCGGGTCGTCATCCATGTTATTTTCATTGTGACCCTGCAGAGTATCAACATTGGAGTTTATACCTGCTGCTGTATTGTAACAAACATTGGGCGGAACCTGAGAGCTGTCGTAGTCCTCGTAGAGACAGTTACCAGCATTGTAGAAATCGTTGTTCAAGAGAACTTCCGGCTCAGTATTGGAATTGTTCTCAATCACACCATCATTGGCGGGATTGAAAAAGATGTTATTCACATAATAACCACTTGAAGTATCCCCTGCTGAATCACCGATTTCAACCTGATTATATCCGCCGCTGAAAAGGTTATTGACCACAACAGGATCTGCATATGAGTTTCTCCACCTATCTCTTCCAAGGACAAGAAGATTATAGTTACCAGAAAGATCAACAAAAACATTGTTGAGGAGATAAACCTGAGCATCATAATTGGTAGTCAGCTGGATATAATCTCCGGTGTTATCATAAACAGCATTGTCAACCATAGTTACGAGACCCTCATTTGCAAAGTCATATAAAACTGAACCGGTAGCGTATGCGGTATTGTTGTGAATCTTACTCCAGTTGATTGTTACCTGGTCCCCTGTCACCATTTCCTCCACATACACCACACCACCTCTATTGGCAACATTTCCTGTAAACTCATCATTTTCAAATCTGGCATTGATAGCTTTTGATGAGCTATAATTGTAAACAGCTACGACTCCTCCTCTACTTGCACTGTTATCTCTGTAAATCACATAGGAAGAATTCACAACCATATTGCCACCGCTCCATGTGTAGATGTAATATGCTCCTCCATCATTCCCCGAACCACCGTTGTTGGATACTACATTCCGATACTCAGTTATGCTACCTGCTATCCACAATCCATAAGCGCCACCATTACCCCAGTTTCCATCTATGATGCTTCTTTCAACCTTTACCCGTGGAATACTCCCGTTACTTTCAAGATCTCCTGCAAAAATTGCACCACCTGCCCACGTTGCATAATTATCCTTCAAACTGCTATTCTCTATCAACACTCTTGAATTGTCTTTGATAACCATACCACCACCTGCATTGCTCTCATTAGTATCAACAGAAGAATAGGTCACAAGAAGTCGGGCATCATCACCACCCACGCATACTCCACCACCTGTACCATTGTTAGGATCTGCGTAATTTTCAATCACAAGAGAATGGTCAAGTTCAACCACACTCTGTGAAACAGCAATTCCACCACATGTTGCCTGTGCAATATTTTTTCTGAATCTGGAATAATATATCCTCATTTTTCCTCCATCAACATAAACACCGCCGCCACCAAATTTGGTAGGTATACCAGTTATCCAGTTATATTCTGTTGAATTTGACTGATTCCTTGACACAACTACATGATTCAGAGTGCTACTTCCACCCTTTACATAAATACCACCACCAAAATCAGCCGAGTTAGAATCGACAATTACCTGTGAAGCACTTCCATCCACATTCAAATCCGTATCTTCATTCTCTGTGACAAAATAGAGGCCTCCACCTTTATACGCACTGTTCCCATAGAAAACACCACCTTTAATCTCAACAGGTACATCTTTCACATACATTCCTCCACCATATCCATCACTCCAGAACTGTATCTGAGCCTGATTTCCGGTAAAAATAGCACCGGCTATCTCCACTTTTCCAGAATTTTTAACAAAGATTCCTCCTCCATTACCTGCCCGATTCCTGTAGAAAAGAGTATTCTTTTTAATCAAAACATTGCTGGCTCCACTTATATACACACCTCCACCATCCGCCGCTTCATCCTTTTCCTTTGCTTCATTCCATGCAAACACCATTCCGTTAAAAGTTACTTCAAGAGGATAATTAAAAGTGAGGTACATGCCTCCACCCTTGCTGTAAACCACATTAGATGCAACTCTGCTGTACTCAATATTGGGCACAGAATTCACATAGGCAACACCTCCGCCATAGACCGCTTTGTTTCTAAAAATCGTACAGGAGGTAATGTAGAGATTATAGTTTGAATCCTTTACCAGAATTCCTCCACCGTAGGGATATGTATCCTGAGTAACATCACCATTGTAAATGTATAGTCCTGAAATCACTGTGGGTTGAGTTATCTTCTCAGCCATAAAAACTCTACCTTTTCCGCTGGTGCTCACCAGTGTCGCATAGGTCAGAGGATCATAGTAGGTAAAATCTGTTGAATATCCACCGTAGAGATTTATTCCATTAACAAGTTTCAATGTGGAAACGGCTTTGAAGGTGGAAGTATCTGAAGTATCAGCCACATCGTAGTTTCCAGCCGCTATCTTAATATTTGTAAATCCTCGCAGTAACGCGTATTCATAGGCATAATCAAGGGTTCTCAGCGGTTCGGTGGTGGTTACACCAGAGTTGTAATTGCTTCCGTTACTGCTTGAAACATAGATTGTATCTCCTGCTATATTTACGGAAACAGAGGTGGCCTGGCCGTAATTTCCTGCCAGGTCAATCGCAAAAACATGGATATAGTGAATCCCCTTTGACAGTGAGGAAACATTAAATTTCCAGGACTCAGCACCTTCAGCAGTATTCCATACACCAAAAAGATCACCACCACCGTTGGCCTGCGGAGTTACATAACATGGATAATCAATGCAGTAGAGAACCTCAGAAATCCCAGATCCAACATCCACAGCGGTTCCCTCAACAGGAAAAGACTTTAATCCAAGAATATAACCATTCTCTGGTGGAAAGTTTATATACACTGTTGGACCGGTCACATCATAGTAGAAGTTATAGACAAAATCAGCCATATTACCCCACTGATCCCAGGCTTTGATGTAGAGATGATGTTCAGTAGTACCAACATTGTCCTTCGTAAGGGCAAAGGAATAGGTATTCATGGTACCATTCTCAATGAGTACCGACCAGTTATCAGTATCAAACCTGTATGAGGCAAAGGTTACGGGTGAATAGTCTGAAATTGTTCCGTTCAGTATAATTTTTGAGGGTGGTATCTGATTCTGTCTGGTAATCTGAATCACAGGGGCAAACCAGTCCACATAAAAACTTATGTACTCATCATCTTCATTCCCTGATCTGTCCACTGTGTGAATATGAACAACATTGTCTCCAGCCCCTATCGTTACAGGAACAGTGAAAGTCGCAAGAGTCTCAAACTCTGGATATGTAAATGAGTATGAAGACACAACACCCGTTGAACTCTCGGCATATAGATCAACTTTGTAGAGGGAAACTGAATCATAAACAGTGGCAGTGAACGGAATCATATACTTTCTAACTCCAAGAGTTTCTCCATCGGTTATACTGGATGAAAGGACAATTGTTGGAGTGGAATCGTAGTAAATGGTTACATACGCTGGATAACTTTCATTGCCAACCAGGTCAACTGCCTTGACTTCTACATGATAAACACCACCGGGAAGCGATGGATAATAAGCCATCCAGGATTCAGTGCCAGTCGTTTCCTCCCATGTGTTGCCGCCATCAAGGGAAATGTAAACATGATTAACCCCAGAAAAATCATCCGAGGCCCTACCAGCAAACAAAACATCTCCGCCACTGTACCAGGTACCATTCTGTGGTGTTCCAATTGTAACCACAGGAGGTGTATTATCCACTTTAAATGTATAGGAATTTTCACTCATGTTTCCAAAAATATCAAAGGCCCTGACATCAAGGGTGTGTTCACCACTTTCAATACCTGAAGTGAAGCTCCAGGATGCTGGATTAGAATTACCTGAAAATACAATCTGATATGGACCATGATCAAGGCTAACAGCCACTTCTGTAACTGGAGAATATTCGTCCTGTGCAAAACCGTTAATTGTTATTGAGGAACCATTGTACCATTCATCCACAGCGGCGTTGATTTCTGGTCCTGCGTTATCAACAAAAAACGTAATAGATTTAGAGACAGTGTGACCTGTGTTGTCATGAACTTCGATCTGGAGAGTATTCACACCATCATTAACAGGAATATTTATCAGCTGTGTAACCATTGTTGTGAGAAATGGATATGTATAAGTTCCACTGAAAACATTTCCTCCAGAGTAAACTCTGTAATCAATTTCCTTTACCCAGAGATTATCAACAGCTGAAAGTGAAACATTATAGCTGTAACCAGATATGACATCGTTGTCATTGATAGAAACACCTGTGAGCAGGGGAGAAAGAGTATCATAGTAAATTGTTATACTTACGGGCTGACTAAAATTTAATCTCCTGTCTATACTTCTTGCATAAATTTTATGCACTCCGTCACTTATGTAAGGTATATTGATCATCCACTGATCAGTACCAAGCGCATGTTCCCAGTCCCCATTGTCCAGCTTCACTTCCACTCTATCAACACCAGATAGATCATCGGAGGCAGAACCAAGGACTGTTATGCTTCCACCGCTGAACCAGCTTCCATCCAGTGGAGAAAAAATAGTCACCTCTGGTGGAGTGTGATCAACAAGAACGATAAACCTCACACTTTTCACTGCACTCTTCTTCCCCGACTTATCCACAACATAAACACTCAAAACATGTTCCCCATTTTCAAGGTCATGAAATGTATACTCCAGTGGCGAAGATGAATAATCTACAGGAAAATAATCATGACCGTCGAGAGAAAAATAGACCGTCTTCACTCCAAGGTCATCGGTGGCGGAAATTCTTACCTGTACATCGGAAGCATTAAAATCCTCTCCTTCGTAGGGAGAAGCAATTACAAAGGTGGGAGGATCCTTATCAATGTAAAAATCCACATACTCAACCTTACTCTTGTTGCCCGCTCCATCTATTGCATAAACCTGGACCCTGTGAGAACCAGCAGTCAATACACCAGGAAAAAACATCCAGCTCACATTTCCTGTAGCAGTCTGCCATGGCTCACTGTCAATTTGAACATATACCCTCTTCAAATTATTATCAGATGCAATTCCCCTGATGACAAGCTGGGGAGAATAGATCTTCCCTTCCTGAGGAACAAGAATCTTTACAGTGGGCTTCGTTACATCCTCAGGTTTTCCGCATGATGAAAGAACAATACTGAATGCAAGAAGAATTGCAACAAAAAAGCTCCCTACCTTCGACATCGAATCCCCCTTTTTGTGTTTTATATTTAGTTGCAACTTTCATGCCAAATAAAACAAGCCACTGAAAAACACTACATTTATGACTGGAAATGGGAAAAAAGGTAAACAATGAGAATGAAAAATTTTCACTCATAGAGAAAGATTTTCATTATCAGGGTAATTATCTTCATCTTTCCCCGTTTGACAACAAAAAGGTAACCGGTATAATATGCTGAAAACTGGACCTCAAAGGAGTGTAAGATGGCAAGGAGATGTTACGTTTGTGGAAAAGGTCCCCAGAGGGGATACAATGTGAGCCACGCACACAATCGTACAAAAACTGTCTGGTATCCAAATTTACATAAAGTTCGTATCCTTGTTGATGGTAAACCCAAAAGGGTTTATGTTTGTACCAGCTGCCTTAAGGCTGGCAAAGTTGTCAAAGTTTAAATCTCTTCCAGCTCATTTTATTGAGGAATCTCTCACAGCTGAAACACTTTTGAGACGGGCAATTGAGTCGATCAGTTCATGTGCAGTTCTGAGGTCGGGTACCTGAACGCTCAGAAATCCAATACTCTTACCTTCTCCTCCCGGGCTGAAAGTCAAAGCCTTTATATTAACCCCCTTTTCCTCTGTAACGGTTGAGATTTCTTTTAAAACTCCAGGCCTATCCTCAACTTCTACTATAAGCCTCACTTCCTTTTCACCGATTGACTCCCTGTCCTCATCCCAGTTTACAATTATCATCCTTGAGGAATCCAGGTTCTTCAGGTCCGGACAATCAATCCTGTGAACAGTTATTGTTCTCTTACTTCTGCTCACATACCCCACAATTACATCACCAAACTGGGGATTACATGTTTTACAAAACCTGTAGGGAAGACTTTCAAAACCATCAATAACCACAGAAGACTTTCTTCCTTCTGAATTTCTTCCCTTTCCTTTTTTACTCTTTTTCTTATCGGGTAAAAGAGTTTCGAGAATTTTTTTAATATGACTCTCTCTCAGATTTCCCCTCCCGAAGAGGATCAGAAAACTCTCAAGATCATCGATTTTTTCCCTGCGTAGGAACTCTCTGAATTCCTCACTGTTTACGAACTTTTTATAAGGAATATCATAATTCTTCAAAACAGTTTTGAGCAGACTCCTTCCAATATCCTCATACTCCCGTGCTTCCTGATCAAAAAGAGCTTTCCTGATTCTGTTTCTTGCCTTCCTTGTTTTCGCAAATTTCAACCATTCATAAGAAGGCATTCTGTTTTTATCAGTAAGAATTTCAACAGTTTCACCATTTTTCAAAATATAGTTCAGAGGTTTGATGGCACCGTCAACTTTCGCACCCTTACAGTGGTTCCCTATCTCAGTATGAATGGCATAAGCAAAATCTATGGGAGTTGAACCAGGTGGCAGTGTTATCTGATCACCTTTGGGAGTAAAAACCCTGATAAAATTCTGGTATTTTTTAAGCTCCTCTTCTATTCTCTCCCTGAAGGAAAGCGGGTCATCATTATCTTCCCTTGCTTCATCTATGATTTTTCTTATCTGGTTGATCTTCTGAAGCTCATCCCTGGGTATTTTATGCCCCCTCATCTTATAGGCCCAGTGGGCAGCAAAACCATACTCCGCAAATTCGTGCATTTCCCATGTTCTGATCTGTACCTCCATTTTTTTACCTTCAGGACCAATAACTATAACATGAAAAGACCTGTAACCATTTGGTTTTGGATTGCTTACATAATCCTTCGTCTCAACGACTTTCCACAACTTTGAAACAATGGAATATGCATTGTAGATGGTATCCTCGTCGTCAACAATAACTCTCAGGCCTATAATATCATGCACATCCCTGGCATTTTCAATATTTATTCCTCTTCTTATAAGCTTTGTGTAGATTCCGTAGAGATGTTTTATACGGCTTGTTACTGTAGCTTTTACCCCTTTCTTCTTAAGTTCCTCCTGAAGAATTTCCCTCGCCTGCTCCATTATGGGCATTCTTTCAGCTTCATACTCCTGCAGCACTTTTTTTAATTTCGCATAATTTTCAGGATAAAGATATTTGAAACTGAGATCCTCCAGTTCGTTCCTCATGTGGTAAAGACCATAAAGATGAGCCATTGGAGCATAAATATTCAATGTTTCCTCAGCAATAATTTTCTGTTTCTCGGGATCCATATATTGAAGAGTTCTCATATTGTGCAATCTATCTGCCAGCTTGATGAAAACAATTCTGGGATCCTCCTGAGCTGCAAGAATCACATCTCTCACCTGAATCGACCTTTTATGAAAATAGCTCCTTGATTTAACATTGGGAAGATGGCTTACGCCTTTAACAAGTTTAACTATATCAGCTGCCTGTTCCCTTCTCCTCTCTTCGAGTTCAGAAGGATCCACCTTCTTGCAGTGTTTTTCATTTTCATCCAGCTCACTGATAAGTCTGTAAAGATCCTCTTCCGTCACTTCGGTATCTTCAATTACATCATGAAGCAGGCCCGCCGCAATTGTAATTGCGTCCATCTTCATATCTGCCAGAATATCCGCCACATAAAGGGGATGGACGATGTAATAAGAACCATCCTTTCTCAGCTGTTCCCTGTGCGCAGCATAGGCAATGGTATAAGCCTTGTCAATGAGGAGAAGATCCTCGTAGGGAATTATTTCCTCAACTTTCTCCTTAATATCTTCAATTCGGATGGGTAAAGCCATCCTTTCCTCCTTAAATTTACATTTTATCACATAGTGGCCTTAAAAACAAAGTATAAGGTACCGGCAGGGAAGATTTGAGAAGCAGAAAGGAAAATTTCTTCTGAGGGAATTACGGCACAAGATTGAAGAAATCGATCTGTCCTTTCAGATATAAAAAAAGAGGAGGGGGAAAACCCTCCTCCGGCAGCTCATAATCAGATATGACTTTTTTATTCTATTTCGGCATCTATTACTCCATCGTCACCCTTCTTTTCATCTGATCCAGAGGTGCCTGAAGATCCTCCGGCTGCTGTACCTCCCGTACTTCCTGTTGCTCCGGTACCACCAGTTGCACCAGCCTGCCGATAGAGCGTCTCAGCGATTCTTGAAGATACCGCCGTAAGCCTGTTCAGAGCACTTTCTATGGCTGTCTTATCTTCACTCTGCTGCTCCAGGAGCTTTTTAGCTTCATTGATGGCATCCTGCAATTCATTGAGATCTGCCACAGGTATTTTATCCTTGTTCTCATTCAGAACCTTTTCACTGCTGTAAACAAGGGTATCAAGTCTGTTCCTCAATTCTATGATTTCTTTCTTCCTTCTATCCTCTTCAGCTTTCTCCTGAGCTTCCCGGATCATCCTCTGAATCTCCTCTTCAGTGAGTCCGGTGGATGCCTGGACCACCACCTTCTGCTCTTTCCCCGTTGCAAGGTCCTTGGCTGATACATGAAGAATTCCATTGGCGTCTATGTCAAAAGTAACTTCTATCTTTGGAACACCTCTCGGGGCAGGAGGTATTCCGTCAAGAATGAATCTTGCAAGTGTTCTGTTATCTTTCGCCATTGGTCTCTCACCCTGGAGAACATGTATCTCAACCTGCGTCTGATTGTCAGCGGCAGTGGTAAAGATTTCTGATTTTCTCGTTGGTATGGTTGTATTTCTCGGTATGAGAACAGTCATTACTCCACCAAGTGTCTCTATACCGAGTGAAAGTGGAGTGACATCCAGCAAAAGAACATCCTTCATCTCACCAGCAAGAATAGCTCCCTGAATGGCAGCACCTACAGCAACAACTTCATCAGGGTTAACGCCCTTGTGGGGCTCCTTACCAAAAAACTCCTTCACCTTCTGCTGAACCAGAGGAATCCTTGTTGAACCACCCACCAGAATAACCTCATCAATATCAGATGGAGTAAGCTTTGCATCCTCCAGGGCTCTTTTACACGGCTCAATTGTCCTGTCAACTATATCCATTATCATCTTCTCAAGCTGTGATCTGGAGAGCTTTTTCACCAGATGCTTTGGACCGGTCTGATCCGCTGTGATAAAGGGAAGATTTATTTCTGTCTCAGTTGTGGTTGAAAGCTCCTTCTTGGCCCTTTCTGCCGCTTCTTTCAATCTCTGGAGAGCCATTCTGTCATTTCTGAGATCTATGCCAGTTTCCTTTTTGAATTCATCTATTAACCAGTCAATGATTCTCTGGTCAATATCATCGCCACCGAGATGAGTGTCACCGGCAGTTGACTTGACCTCCACTACATTATCACCAATCTCAAGAATGGAAATATCAAAGGTTCCACCACCAAAGTCGTAAACGGCAACCTTTTCATCCTTCTTTTTGTCCACTCCGTAGGCAAGAGCGGCAGCCGTTGGCTCATTTATAATTCTTCTCACATTAAATCCTGCAATTCTACCAGCATCCTTGGTTGCCTGCCTCTGGCTGTCGTTAAAATATGCCGGGACTGTTATAACTGCCTCAGACACAGTTGTTCCAAGGTAGTTTTCAGCAGCCTTTTTCAGTTTTTGTAGTATAAAAGCAGAAATCTGTTCGGGAGTATAAGTTTTATCACCTACCCTCACCTGAACCCCACCATTTGGGGCTCTCTCCACTTTATATGGAACCCTTTTCGCCTCTTCCTGAGCCTCTTCCCATCTTCTACCTATAAATCTTTTAATTGAATAGATGGTGTTCTCAGGATTGGTGATTGCCTGTCTCTTGGCAACCTGTCCAACTAAAATTTCCCCCTCCTTCGTGAAAGCAACCACAGAAGGGGTAATTCTATCACCTTCTTCATTGGGGATGACTTTCACCTCACCCCCTTCCATAACTGCCACAACGGAATTTGTTGTTCCAAGGTCTATTCCAACTATTTTCCCTGCCATAGCTCTTCTCCTTTCTTTTTGTTTTTTTCTGTTAAATAAGTTAAACAGATTTTTACCAATGTCAATCTTCATTTGTCTTTCCCCTTCCTATATGTTAGAATTAAGAAACAAGAGGGAACAACATGGAGAGAAGAGCTACTCTGCGTAGAGCAACTGGTGAAACCTCCATTGAGGTTGAATTAAACTTAGATGGAAAAGGTGACTATCAGATAGAGATACCGGTGGGTTTTCTCAAACATATGCTGGAACTTTTCTCGAAACACAGCGGAATTGACCTGAGAATATTTGCGTCAGGTGATATTGAAGTTGACTATCACCACCTTGTGGAAGACACAGGTATTGTTCTGGGAGAAGCAATCAGTAACGCTCTCGGGAAAAGAGTCGGCATAAAAAGGTACGGTTTCTTCATTCTTCCCATGGATGAAACCCTTGCAAGAGTTGCACTGGATATTGGAGGCAGACCGTTTCTCTCTTTCAATGCATCCTTCTCATCCCCAAGAGTTGGCAACTTTGACACTGAACTTGTGGAAGAATTTTTCAGGGGATTTGTGAATCATCTTAAATGTAACCTCCACATTGATCTTCTCAAAGGGGGAAATACCCACCACGCCATTGAAGCCATTTTCAAAGCAACAGCCCGCGCCATCAGGGAAGCAATTACAATTTCTGGAGAAGACCTTCCTTCAACCAAGGGCCTTATTGAAACATGATTGGAATAATTGATTACGGCATGGGTAACATTGGCAGTGTTTTAAAAGCCTTTGAATACCTTGGCATAAAGGCTTTCGTATCCTCTTCTCCCGATGAATTAAAGAGAGCACATGCTCTTGTTCTGCCCGGGGTGGGAGCCTTTGGAGATGCCATGAGCAACCTGGCAAAAAATGGGCTTATAGAACTTCTGAATGAAGAGATAATTGAAAAAAAGAAACCTTACCTCGGTATCTGCCTCGGCTTACAGCTCATATTTGAGGAAAGTGAGGAATTCGGTAAGCAGAAAGGATTTGGCTGGGTCAAGGGAAAGGTGGTGAAATTCAATCTCCCCGAGGGTTATAAAATACCACACATGGGATGGAATCAGGTATGGACTAAGGGGGAACATCCTCTTTTTGATAGAATCCCCTCAGGAACATACTTCTACTTCGTGCATTCCTACTATGCGTCTACAGAAGAAAAAGAATTTGAATTTGCAACAACAGATTACGGTGTTGATTTCACATCTGCAGTCGTAAAGGACAACATAGTCGCTGTTCAGTTTCATCCCGAAAAAAGCGGAAGAATCGGTCTCAGATTTTTAAATAACTTTTTCAGGTGGTCATTGAGGTGAAAATTTATCCCGCAATAGACCTCTTACAGGGAAAGGTTGTCAGACTTTATCAGGGAGACTATGATCAGGTAACCTACTACAATGCTGATCCCTTTACCCAGTTGAAGATTTTTGAGGACTTAGGGGTTGAACTCGTTCATGTTGTTGATCTTGATGGTGCCCGGGAAGGAACCCCCGTTAATTTTCCAATAATTGAAGATATGGTTGCAAAAACGAAAGTGAAGATAGAAGTTGGGGGAGGAATAAGAAATCTGGAAAAGGCAAAAAAGTATATAGATCTGAGAGTTGACAGAATTGTAATTGGCACTATTGCAGTCACAAATATTGAAGAAGCGAGGAAAATCATTGAATCATTTCCTGAAAGAGTAATGCTGGGCCTTGATGTTGCCGGAGAAAGGGTTGCTTTGAGAGGATGGAGAGAGTTATCAACCTTTACCCTCACAGAACTTATCGATGTTTACAGAGATTATCCCCTCAGAGGGATAATCTTTACCGATATTTCGAAAGATGGTACCCTTTCCGGTGTATCAATTGAAAAACTGGAGAAGGTTCTGAATTATTCTCCATTTCCCGTTGTTGCATCGGGGGGGGTATCCACAATTGAAGACATAATCAAACTTTCAACCATCAAACATTCTCTGTTTGAAGGAGTAATAATTGGAAGAGCCATTTACGATGGTTCCATCGATTTGAAGGAAGCACTTAAAATTGCAGGAGCAGGAAACTGATGCTGGCAAAAAGAATAATCCCCTGCCTTGATGTGAAGGATGGGAGGGTGGTAAAGGGTGTAAACTTTGTAAATCTTCGCGACGCTGGAGATCCAGTGGAAATTGCCATGAGGTACGACGAGGAAGATGCAGATGAAATAACCTTTCTTGACATAACAGCCTCATACGAGAAAAGGGGAATCATCATTGATGTTGTCAGAGAAACTGCAAGGAGAGTTTTTCTACCTCTCACCGTAGGGGGAGGCATAAGAACCATTGATGACATAAGGGCTCTTTTAAACGTTGGTGCAGACAAGGTTTCAATAAACACCGCTGCAGTATACAATCCCCACCTGATAGAAGAGGGTGCGGAGAAGTTTGGAAGTCAGTGCATAGTGGTTGCAATAGACGCAAGGAGAATAACGGAAAAGAAAAATGAAGAAACGCTGGAAATGTACTACAGGGAAAAAGGTTTCTCAGAAATGTGGGAAGAAGTCAGAATAGATAATCAGAGCAAATTTGAAGTTTACACCCATGGCGGGAGAAAGCCCACAGGAATTGATGCAGTAAAATGGGCAAAATTTGTTGAAAAAATGGGAGCCGGTGAAATACTTCTAACAAGTATGGATAGAGATGGAACCAAACAGGGATACGACCTGGAGCTTACAGCTGAAGTTTCAACTTCCGTAAAAATTCCCCTCATTGCTTCAGGCGGTGCAGGTAATCTGGAGCATCTCTACGAAGGGTTCACCATCGGGAAGGCTGACGCAGTTTTAGCAGCATCAATTTTCCACTATCGGGAATTTACAATAAGAGAGGCAAAGGAATTTTTAAAAAATAGAGGAATACCGGTGAGACTGTGAGGAAAAAATGGAAGTGAATACCCGGGAAATCCTGGAAAATGTAAAATTTGACCAGAATGGACTTGTAGTTGCCATAGTACAGGATTTCAGCAACAATGAAGTACTGATGCAGGCATACATGGACAGAGAAGCACTCATAAAAACCCTTGAAACAGGTTATGCACACTATTACTCCAGATCAAGAAAAAAACTGTGGTTGAAAGGTGAAGAATCTGGACACTTTCAGAAGGTAAGGGAGATTTATATTGACTGCGATGGCGACTCCATTCTTCTTAAAGTTGATCAGGAAGGTCCCGCATGTCATACGGGGAGGAGAAGCTGTTTCTACAGAAAAATCGAAGATGGAAAACTCAGAGCGGTACTGCCTGTTATGGTGAAACCTGAAGAAATCTATCTTCCAAAATTTATCCTTGAACTTTACAGGACTATCCTGGACAGAAAAGAAAACGGAGATCCCGAAAAATCCTATGTGAAATCTCTCATGGTGAAAGGAAAAGAAAAAATCCACAAAAAACTGCTTGAGGAAACTTATGAATTTATTCGTGCATCTGACCTGGGAGAAAATAGCGAGAAAATCGCCTCTGAAGGAGCTGATCTTCTCTTTCACTTCCTGGTTGCTCTGGGATTCATGGATATTTCGCCTATCAATGTACTGAAAATATTAAAAGAACGGGAGGGAATCTCTGGCATTGAAGAGAAGAGAAGAAGGAGGGAGAAAAATGATTGATTTCAAACTTGTCAGAAAAGAAGTGGTGGAATTACTTCAGGAAATAATAAAATTTGACACCACCAATCCACCCGGCAATGAAAAACCTCTGGCTGAGTTTCTGAAAGAAAAATTTGACAGAGAAGGAATAGAAAACAGAATACTTCCCGCACCGGGGGAAAACAGAGCAACCTTCTGGGCAAGAATCCCCGGCGAAGAGGGGGGAAAAGGTTTGCTTTTACTTTCCCATCTCGATGTTGTCCCTGCTGATAAAAAGGAATGGTCAGTTGACCCTTTCAGTGGTGCAATAAAAGATGGATACATCTATGGGCGAGGAGCCCTTGACATAAAAATTCTCGTGGTAATTCATGCTGTTGTGATGTTCTTAATAAAGAGAAACAACATCAAACTCAAAAAAGACCTCATAATGCTTTCCGTGGCAGATGAGGAGGAAGGTGGTGAGGCTGGGGCAAAATATGTGCTGGAAAATTTTCCTGACCTCACAGAATCACCTGTAGTTCTTGGTGAGGGGGGATATGGAACCACTGGAATTTTACCTGACAACAAACCGCTGTTTTCTCTCTCAACCGGGGAAAAGGGTGTGGCCTGGTTAAAAATTAAAACTCATGGACGACCGGGACACGGCTCAATGCCTATTAAAGACAGTGCACCAAACAAGTTGATTGAATTTCTCCATACCCTCATCAATCACAGGTTTCCCCTCAAATTTACGGAAAGCATGCAGGAATTTTTCAGGGGTATGGCAAAGTATCAGGGTGGAATAGCAAAAATGATAATGAATAATGCGGAATCACTTGGCTCTCTTGGATTTATCAGAAAAAAACTGGAAGAAAATCCAAAACTGGGAGCCGCAATACAGAATACCATCAGTGTTACAATGGGAAACTGGGGATACAAGGGAAATGTAATCCCTGAAATTGCAGAAGCCTCTCTCGACTGCAGAATTGTACCCGGTACCACCGTAGAGGATTTCATTGAAGAAATAAGGAAACTTGGGGAACCCTTTGATGTGGAAGTTGAGCCAGTAATAACTTTCAATCCAAATGAATCTCCAGTTGACACAGAAATATACTCAGTCATCAAAAACGTGTTGAATGAAGAGGGAGTTGAAGTTCTGCCTTTCATTTCTCCCGGCATAACCGATACACGCTTTTTCAGAATGAGAGGCTCACTTGGTTATGGTATTGTTCCAATAATTGTTCCAGTGGAGGAACTGGACCGAATTCACGGAATAGATGAAAGGGTTTCACTCGATAATCTCGAATGGGGCACAAAGATAATGTTTGAAATAGTGAAAAGGTATCTCGGGAAATGAGTGAAAAAATTCCTCCAGAGTACAAATACTGTCCATACTGTGCAACGCCACTTGAAACCAGATACATAGAGGGAAGGGAAAGAGCCTACTGTCCCAGATGCGGTTTCATTCACTACAGAAATCCTCTGCCATCTGTGGGAATCATTGCCCACAGAGATGGTAAATTTCTTCTCATAAAAAGGGGGAGAGAACCACAGAAAGGAGTATGGGCACCTCCAAGTGGCTTTATAGAAGAGGGAGAAGATCCTGAAGAAACCGCTATCAGAGAACTGGAAGAGGAAACAGGAATGAAGGGAGAAGTTGAGGAATTACTGGGTGTATACAGAAATAATTCCAAGGTGTATGGAGATGTTCTGGTTATCACATATCTGGTTAAAATCACAGGTGGTTCCCTCAGAGCAGGTGATGATGCAGAAGAAGCAAAGCTTTTCAGATATGAAGACCTTCCTCCAATTCCCTTCAGGTGTTTTACTGAATCCCTGAAGAAGGCAAGGAAAATACTGGAGGGAAGGAATGAACAATAAGAAACTCTACCCTGATTCAAGCGTGGAAATATCAGGTATAATGGCAACCCAGTATGAAAAGTTACTCAACATTCTCACACTTGGCACCTACTCAATCTTTATCAGCCATGTGATAAAAAAGATGAAAATCAGACCAGATGATAAAATCATAGATTTTGGTGCAGGCAATGGTTACAATGCATGTAAGATGAGAAAATACCTGTCAGATGAGGGAGAAATCACCGGCCTTGACATCGGTGAAGATATGATAAAAACATTCAGGAAAAAATGCGCAGGTTACAAAAATGTTAGAATTGTAAAAAGGAGGATCGATATACCTTTACCCGAAGAATATACTGGAAAATTTGACAGAGCCTTCATTTCTTTCGTGCTTCACGGACTCCCCCACGATTCAAGGCTTAAGGTAATTGAGAATGCATCGAAGGCTTTGAAAGAAGGCGGCAACTTCTTTATCCTCGATTACAATGAATTCAAAATTGAGGAAATTCCTTTTTACAAGAGAAAGGTTTTTGAATTTATTGAATGTCCCTATGCCTTTGGTTACATAAAACATGACTGGAAAAAGATACTTTCTGAAAACGGGTTTGGTAACTTTGAGGAACACTTTTATTTTTTAAACATGGTCAGGCTGTTGAGAGCTACGAAAATTAAGTAAAACTTGACACATCAGACAAAAATATAATAAACTAAAAACATGGAAAAGGCAAAGGAATTAATTGGTAAATTTTCCGAGCAGATAGAAAAGTGGGAGAGAGATCTCACAACTGAAGATTGGGAAAAGGATCTTGAAGAGATATACTCCTTCTTTTCGCAACTATGTGAAAATTCCCTCTTTGGTGAGTGCATGAGGATCCTGGGACTTCTCCAGACTGCTCAGCAACATGGCAAGGAAATAGACTGGGACAAAATTATAACGGCTTTAAATTCTACATTTGTTAAACTGCCCAAAAGTGAAAGAGAAATTCTCTTTCCGGTTTATATTAAACTTGGGGAAAGAGCCGTCACGCCACTTCTTAATCTGTTAAAGGATGTTGAAGCCAAAGACCTCAGGATTCAGATCATTGAGATTTTGAAAAACATCTTTGCCAGGCACACAGATATTCTTCCAAGACTTCTGGATACAACAAATGAACCGTGGTATCTGGTTAGAAATCTTATCTTAATTGCAGGAGAAATAGGTACTGAGGATCTTGCCCAGCATTTAGAAAGATTCACAGGGTATGACAATGAAAAGGTTAAAAAAGAGCTGGCAGAAGCACTGATTAAAATAAAGGGTATCAACTCAGTTCAGTATCTTACCAAACTCATTATTGATAAGAATCCAGTGGTGAGGAGGAGTGTTGTTGAATCTCTTTTGAGACACCAGTTATGGAGCTCAGTTGCCTCGGAAAACATACTCTTCGCCCTCAGAAACGCAATGGACAGGATCAATGATGAAAAAGAAGAACAATTTGTAAGAGTTTCAGTTTCTTACCTCACCAATGCCCTGCCACATTTGAACAACCCGGAACGGGCACTGAAAAGTCTCGTAACCCTTGTTAAAAAGTATGGAAAAAAAGGTCTGATCCCCGGAAAAAAGACAAAGCAGCAGATAGGTGTATTATCCACTCTGCTCAACTCACTGGCAGCAGTTGACAGGGAAAAACTGAAAAGTATCCTTCCACTTCTTGAAAGTGCAACCAGTGTCAGGGAGCTTCAGGAAATAATCAGCAAACTAAAATCGTAAGTTCTTTTCATCCTGTCTGGAGGAAAAATTGAAAGTTAAAGAAGGTGATAGAGTACTTCTGATAGATGAAAAAGGGAAAAAATTCCTTGTCAGAGTGGAAAAAGGGAAAACACTCTCAACCCATTACGGCATAATAGAACTTGAAAAACTGATAGGAGCAGACTTCGGAGACTTCACATATACCCATAACAAGAGGGGAAAATTTTACATAGTTGAACCTGTAATTCCAGACCTGATGATGAAAGTTAAAAGGGAAACTCAGATTATATATCCCAAAGATGCTGCCATTATAATTATGTGGCTCGGGATAAAGGAGGGCAGCAGAGTTATTGAAATTGGAACAGGTTCAGGCAGTATGACAATAGCTCTGGCAAATGCAGTTGGGGAAAATGGAAAAGTATACTCATACGACAGAAACGAAAAATTTCAAAAAAATGCGATTAAGAATGTTGAAAACGCAGGTCTTATAGACAGGGTGGAATTTAAGATCAGACAGGCTCATGAAGGATTTGACGAAAAAGAGGTGGATGCAGTCTTCATCGATTTACCCTCTCCATGGGAAGCTCTGGATCCAGCGGTGGTGGCACTCAAGGGCGGTGGAAGACTCGGGGTACTCTCACCCACCTGTAATCAAATTGAAACAATGAGCGTAAAAATGAAGGAAAGAGGATTCATTGATATAACAAGCTTTGAAATTCTCCTCAGACATATGCTTCCCAGAAAAGGGATGACAAGACCCCTTGAAAGAATGGTGAGTCACACAGGTTACCTGCTATTTGGAATTAAAACCAGCATCAGGCTTCCGGAATAATCCAAAATCTCAATTTAAAGATTCTGGGTTTTATTCTTAAAAAAAACATATCCTGATATTCTGCCGTCACTCTCCGGGTAAAGGCTGATAATATGTTGATTTACAGGCAAACAAAGGCAGACGGTGGATTAACCAATTTCTATTTAAGGATTTCGGGAATAATGAGCGGGAGAATTTCACCAGCCTTCCCCAGGAAGAAGAAATCCGCAATTTCCGAGATCGGAGTTCTTTCTATGTTGACCTCTACAATTACAGCATCATTATGCTTCGCCACAAAGGCAAAACTGGCAGCCGGTTGCACAACTCCGGAAGTACCAATCACCAGCATGAGGTCACACATTCTCAGCCATCTCTCAACCTCATCAAGAACATCAAAGGGTAAAGACTCACCAAACCAGACCACTCCAGGTCTCAGTAAATTCCCACATTCTGGACATCTGGGGGGAATCACTTTTAATGGGACATCATAGTTAAACTCCTCGTAGGTACAGGAGGTACATTTCAATTTCCATATATTTCCATGTACTTCCAGCACTCTCTTACTACCAGCCTTCTGGTGAAGACCATCCACATTCTGAGTTATCAGTATAAAATTCTCGCCCTTTATCTCCTCAAGTTTCGCAAGAGCCAGATGCCCGGCATTGGGCTTTGCTTCTGAAATAATCTGGCGACGCCAGTCATACCACTTCCAGACAAGCTCAGGATCTCTCGAAAAAGCTTCTGGAGTTGCAAGTTCGGCAGGATTATACTTATTCCACAATCCATCCTTTCCACGAAAGGTTGGCACACCACTTTCCGCTGAAATTCCTGCCCCGGTGAGAGCACATACCTTTTCCCTCGATAAAATCAGATCCTTTACTTTTTCATAAAGAACCCTGTGCTTTTCTTCTTTCATATTCCCTTCTATCCCTCAGACTGAAAACGCACCCACAGTACGTCTGACGGTAAAGATTGTACTTTTTTGATAATTCAAGTGACCTCTGATACCCCCCACCCTTTTTAAAATCTGCAACCATAAACCTGACTCCATATTTCTCCTCAAGCTCAAGCCCAATCTGATTTATCCAGTCGGCTCTCTTATGGGGACTTACAGAAAGAGTTGTGGTAAAGTATTCAAATCCTTTTTCCTTCGCCAACTTCGCCGTTTCTTCCATTCTCAAACGATAGCAAATGGGACATCTTCTTCCACCCTCTGGTTCATTTTCAAATCCCTTTACAGCTTTAAACCATCTTCTGGGATCATACTCTCCTTCTATAAATTCCACTCCCATAATCTTTTCAGCAAACCATCTATTCTCCTGCATTCTTGTGAGATATTCTCTCCTGGGATGAATATTTGGATTAAAATAGAAAATCGTGACTTTGAAATATGGAATCAGCTGCTCAAGAACGGAAGAAGAGCATGGGGCACAGCAGGAGTGAAGCAGAAGGGATGGTTTGTAGCCTCTCCTCTTTACCTCTTCAATTTCCTGCAGGAATAGCTTATAGGCTCCCCTTCTGCCGGGAGGTATCTTTCTCATCAATATATGTCCCTGATATCATTCAGAAAGGGAAACTTATTTCTGATTTTCTCCAGTTTCGTCATATCAAACTTTGCAGTCCTGAATCCCTCTCGGTCACCAGCCTGCGAGATAATCTCACCCCAGGGATCAATAATCATTGAGTGGCCACTGTAGATAATGGTTCCACCTGAATCTATTCTCACCTCTCCTATCCTGTTTACCCCAATAACGAAAAATTGATTCTCAATGGCTCTTGCCTGAAGGAGAATGTGCCAGTGGTTGATTCTATCCTCTGGCCACTGAGCAGGCACAATCAGAACCTCCGCACCAAGCTTCATGACCTTCCGTATCAATTCGGGAAATCTGAGGTCATAACAGATAACCACTCCAATTTTTGCCACACTGGTATCAAAAACCTTCGCCTCATTTCCAGGAGTAAAAACTGAATCCTCTTTAATTGGCGAGAAAAGATGGACTTTTCTGTAAAAACCAAGTATCTTCCCGGAATCAATTACATGAGCAGAATTGTAAAACTTTCCATCTTCCTCCTCTATTCCTGAACCCACTATAACCATCTCATACTTCGCACTCAACTCTGCCATCCACTCAAGAGCCTCTCTTGTCTCCTCCGCCATCTTAGAAAGCCTGGTTCTTACAAAACCTGTGGGCCAGAGTTCAGGAAGAGATACAATTTTAATATTTTTCTTGGCAAGTTTTGGAATATAAGATTTGATCTTCTTGAAATTTGTTTCAACTTCTCCCTTCTGAATGTCAAGTTGAAGCAGTGCAACATTAAATCTCTTCAACTTTGCCATTTTTCACTCCTGAAAAAGGGATTTTCTATTATTATACAGGATTTTATCTCCCAATGCAAAAAATGAAGCTTGTTCCCTTCATCTTTCCTTCTCCTGCTGCTCTTGACAAAATTCAAAGAAATATGTTAGAAAGAAGGGGATGAAAAAGGTACTCCTGCTAAACGGAGAAAGTGTTACTCCTGTGAAGGTCAGAGAAGAGTGGGATATTCTCTCCGCTCCCAGACCATTTATTCCTGCAATATCTCCAACCAGGAAAATAAAAAACGCTCTCCTGAATCCAGATGGGACATATCCGCTTCCAGACCTTCTCAGGCGTTCACGCAAGGTTGTTGTGGCCTTTGATGACATTTCCGTCCCCTTTCCCCCCATGATCTCAGATATCCGAAAAACTGTTCTTGATGAAGTTTTAAAATTGATTCTCCAGGCAGGGATAGACAGGAAAAATGTTACCCTTCTCTGTGCAACAGGACTTCACAGGAGATGCACACCCTCAGAAGTAAGACATATGATAGGGAAAAAGGTGTGGAAAGGGTGGATTGATAGATTGAATTTTCACAGGGAGCAGGACGCTGTCTGGATCGGGGATACGGAAAAGGGAGAAAGAGTGGAGATAAACAGACACCTCCTTGAAGCAGATCTGGTAATATACATAAGTATAGTTTTCCTTCCAATGAATGGTGGGTGGAAATCCATTGCTGTGGGTACCGGCTCCTTCACCACAATTCTGGAATCTCACAACCCCGACATCCTGATTTCAAATTCATACATGGACACCGAATCAGAATTTCACGCAATAATCAAAAGAATGGGAAAAGTGATCAAAAACAAAATAAATCTGTTTAAAATTGAACTCGTATTGAGCAATATTTTTCTACCTCCCGTGGATATTTCCCTTAAAAACATTGCCGCAAAAATTCCTGTAGCATGGGACTTTTACAATAATCTCCCCAGAATAGCGCGATACAAGACCTTCCAGTCAATAAGATCCTGGTATCCCCTTTATGAAGTTTTTGCTGGTGATGTGGATACCATTCATGAAAAAGCCATAAAAGAAGTGAAAAAACAGCTCAGTATCTACACACCTAAAAAGTTCGATGCAGTTCTCTTTGGACTTCCCTCCCTTTCACCATACAGTGTTAACTCTCAAACAAATCCTGTTCTGATACATACAATGGTCAGCGGGTACATCTATTCCCTTTTCAAAAAAGCCATTAAAAATGGTGGAGTTCTGATTTTCTGGAATCCTCTTGAAGAAGTTTTTGATCTTGATAAACACTACCCATATGTTTACCTCTACAATAACCATCTTCCAATGGAATGTGAAAGGCGAAAGGATCTGGAAGAGTTCTACTGGAAAAACAGGGAATTTTACCATCTCTACAATAATGGTTACGGTTACCACGGCGCACATGCTATTCTTGCATGGTATTGGGGCTGCCCCGGAAAGGTAAACACCTCCGCCCAGATTGCAATAGGGGGAAATCCAAATGTTGCTGAAAAGCTCGGAATGATTGCTGTGAACAATGTCTCAGAAGCCCTTGAGGAAGCCGCGAAAAGAACAAGTATCACACAGATAGGTCTGTTCCTGTTCCTTCCAATTTTTTTGATAGGATAGGCGAAAGAAGATATAATACCTTAAGATGAAAGCAAAGAGATTTTTTGAGTTTCTCCTTTATCTGTTTCTGGTGACCTTCTTATCCTGTACCCTTCTTCAAAGGAAAAAAACTCCACAGGAAATCAGAAAAGAAGCGGAAGCCTATCATGAAAAGGGAATTTATTACCTTCAGCAGGGGAATTACGATGAGGCGGAGAAGTATTTCAAAGAATCTCTAAAAACAGATCCGGGATACCTCCCCGCATATAATAATCTTGCAGTTGTTCTGATTAAAAAAAACAAATTAGAGGAAGCAAAAAAATTGCTCAAATCTGCCATTGAGGTGAATGATAAATACTTTCCCGCCTACAACAATCTGGGAGTCATATATCTGAAGGAACATAAGCCAGGACTTGCCGCCGCATCTCTCAGAAAGGCATTATCTCTTCAGCCCAACTACGACCAGACTATTCTGAATCTTGCATATTCCTACGAGATGGTAAAAAGATACGACCTTGCAAGAAAGTATCTGATAAAACTTCTGAGAAGAAATCTCAAAAACTTCGATGCAAGACTTGCACTTATCAGAATTTACATAAAAGAAGGCAGGTTTAAACTGGCACTCAGGCATCTTGGATATTTGAAAAAGTACTTTCCTGAGAGGGCAATAATCTACGCCTATACAGGTTTGATTTACGAGCAAATGGGAAACAGAGAACTTGCTCTTAAATTTTACAAAACAGCCCTTGCCAGAGATCCATCTCTTGTACCGGTCTATTTTGTAACAGGGAGAATTTATCTCGCAGGAGGTGAATTCGCAAAAGCCAGACCATACTTTGAAAAGGTTGTGGAATTATCCAGAAAGGAGAAGAGAGAAGCTGCAAGAGGGGCATTCAATCTGGCAATCATATATAACAATCTCGGAGAATACTCTCTTGCACAAATTCAGCTGAACGAAGCAAAAAAATTTGACGAAGATGCAATAAAAAATGAAAAATTCATTGTGGACCCTTATGCTCACTTCTCCCTTGGAGTGATTTATGAAGACAGGAATTTTTACAATGAAGCCATACGGGAATACAAAATTGCTATTGACAGGAAAAAGGATTTTATGCTGGCATATTATCGTTTGGGAACTGCGCTTTATAAACTTGCGCTCATATCAGAAGCATCAAAAAGAGAAAAAATCTTCAGAGAAGCTGAAAAAGCCTTACTCAAAGCGATAGAACTTAAACGCAATTTTTTCCCAGCCCATTACCAGCTGGCTCTTGTCTATTACAGGATAGGAGGAATCAAGGAAAAATACCTGCAGAAAGGACAGTACAGAAAGGCGCTATTTGAAATGCAGAGGGCATATGAGGGCTACAGAAATGACCCTGATTTCCACATCACACTTGGTGTGATCTATTACAAACTCGATGAGTACGATTCATCGGTGGATGAATTTAAAAAAGCCATAGACCTTGCCCCTCAAAAAGAAGAGGCATACTTTCTTGCCGGCCTCTCTCTAATGAAAAAGGGTGACTATGATGGTGCCATTTCTTTTTTGAAAAAAGCACTGAAAATCAATCCGAGCGACCCGGATATATTATATGCCCTGGGTACGGCATATGAGAAAAAGGGAGATACTGAGAAGGCCTCCCTGTATCTTTCAAAAACAATAATCACTGAAAACAAATTCAGCAAGCCAGCAACATCTGAAATCAAATTTCCCACATCTTTTACCCTTCCGGTAACATCTTCTCACCCAGTCACAACCTCTGCGTCCAGATAGCCATAAAAAACACCTTTACTCCTTGACAGAAAGATTACACCCAATAGAATGAAAGGGGAAATGAGAATAATAGGCGGATACCTTAAAGGTCAGAAATTAACTCCACCAAAATCAGATAGAGTAAGACCAACCATAGACCGGGTTAAAGAGGCCATCTTTAATATCATTCAGGAGTGGGAAGATAAGGTAATTCTTGATCTTTTTGCCGGTACAGGAAATCTGGGAATAGAGGCATACAGCAGAGGTGCAAAAACCGTTTATTTCGTTGATAATGACATCAATTCAATAATGGTTGTTACTGAGAATCTAAAGAAATTTGATCTTTTGAAAAAAAGCAAAATTTACAGTATGGATTACAAAGCTGCACTGAAAAAATTTGGCAGGGAGGGTGTTAAATTTGATGTCATCTTTATTGATCCCCCATTCAAAAAGGATTTCTGGGAACCTGCTCTGAACCTCATAGTGGAGAATCACCTCCTCAATGATAATGGATTCATTGTCACTGAGATACCAACCTATAAAGAAACAAAAATTCCCGACTCCCTCACCATTTACAGGGACAGAAAATATGGACAGAATCGGCTTTTAATCCTAAGTGGAGATTAGCAAATGGAAAGAATCGCCATATATCCCGGTTCCTTTGATCCCCTCACATATGGACATCTCAACATAATAGAGAGAGGAAGACTTCTCTTTGACAAATTGATTGTAGCTGTTGCTCACAATACAGCAAAAAAAACTTTTTTTGACTTTGAAGAAAGATTACAGATTCTGAGGGAGGTCTTAAAAGATATTGATAAAGTTGAAGTTGATGGATTTGAAGGGCTGCTTGTGGAATACGCAGAAAAGAAAAAGGCCTCTGTGATTCTCAGAGGGATCAGGACAGTTTCCGACTTTGAATATGAATTTCAAATGGCACTGGCAAATAAGATGTTGAATCCTTCCCTTGAAACAGTTTTCATGATGACAGATGCGAGGTACTCATATCTGAGTTCCACTCTCATAAAGGAAATAGTGAGATTTGGTGGTTCTGTGAGCAGTATGGTCCCCCCCCTCGTGGAGGAAAAACTGAAAGAGAAATTCAGAAAAATATTACAGGAGGATAATAGATGAGCTTAAGTGAGCGAGCAAAAAAGATCAAACCCTCACCCACCCTTGCGATCACAGCTAAGTTTAAAGCAATGAAAGCAGAGGGTATTGATGTTGTTGGCTTTGGAGCTGGAGAACCTGACTTCGACACACCTGACCACATCAAAGAAGCTGCCATAAAAGCTATAAAGGATGGCATGACAAAATACACACCTGTGGGTGGAATTCCCGAATTAAAAAAGGCAATAGTGGAAAAGTTTAAAAGAGACAACAACCTTGAATACACAGTGGATCAGATTCTGGTTTCTCCTGGTGCCAAGTTCTCACTTTATCTTGCAATGCAGGTGCTTCTGCAAAAGGGTGATGTAATCATTATTCCGGCCCCCTACTGGGTATCCTACTCTGATCAGGCATTACTTGCAGATGCAGAATTCAGATTGATCCATACAACGGAAAAAACGGGTTTTAAAATAACTCCTGAGGATCTTGAAAAAACCATATCTGAGGTGAAAAGCAACGGACTTAATCCGAAGGTGTTCCTCCTCAATTCTCCCTCAAATCCTACAGGGGCTGCCTACGAAGCTGAAGAATTGAAAGAAATAGGAAAGATCCTTGTCAAACACGGCTTATGGGTAATCAGCGATGAGATTTATGAATTTCTTGTTTATGACGGATACAAACACCATTCAATTGTCGCGCTTGTTCCAGAATTGAAGGAAAGAGCAATAGTTATAAATGGGGTTTCCAAAACCTACTCCATGACAGGATGGAGGATTGGTTACGCTGCAGGACCGGTGGATGTGATAAAAGCAATGACCAACATCCAGAGTCAGAGTACTTCAAATCCAACTTCTATATCCCAGGCAGCAGCCCTTGCAGCGCTCACCGGGCCACAGAACTGCGTGGAGGAAATGAGAAAGGAATTTGATAAAAGAAGAACCTACATCGTAGATAGATTGGACAGTATAGATGGAATTTCATGTTTCAAGCCCAAAGGAGCTTTCTATGTGTTTCCCAATGTAAGTGGATTGTTTGGGAAAAAGTATGGTGATAAAGTGATAAATTCAGCCACAGACTTTGCAGAGTATCTCCTTGAAGAGGCAAAGGTGGCAGTGGTTCCTGGAGCTGGATTCGGGAATGATAATTATGTGAGAATGAGCTATGCCACAAGCATGGAAGAAATTAAAAGGGGACTTGACAGAATAGAAGAAGCGGTGAAGAAGTTATCATAAAATCACACCAGAGACTTCTGTCTCTGGTGTGATTGCTTTCATCTTAAATTGCAGATCCACAATCCCGAACTTTCATGAAGTGGTTAAGCTCTACTTTTCTTGCCTTTTACAAAAACAGTGTCAAACCTGAGAGTTTCGTCTCTGGTATGACATTATTTCATACATAAATATCCCAGCTGCAACAGAAACATTCAGCGATCCAATTGTTCTGCTTCCCTGTAAGGGTATAGCCACCTCAAAATCGCACCTCTTTTTCACATTAAGTCTTATCCCCGAACCTTCCTCTCCCATAACAAGAACAAGGTTAAAATCAAACTCCATTTCATCCAATGTCTTATCAGCTTTCTCAGATGCACAGATAACCCAGTATCCATTATCCCTGAGAAAATCAAGGGTGCGGGCAAGATTGGTTTCTCTCGCAATCATTATCCTTTCAGTTGCACCGCTTGAACTTTTCACTGCAACTGGAGTCACTGGAGAAGCCCTGTGTTTTCCAATGACGACTCCCTTAAAACCAAGCAGGTGGGCACTTCTAACAATTGCTCCAAGATTTCTTGGATCTTTGACACCATCAAGCAAAACTATATTGCTGAACTCTGATTCTGGATAGCTTGTTTCAATAATTTCTTCGACAGAAACATAAGGATAGGGTGAAACCTCAATAACTACCCCCTGGTGCTGGTCGCTTCCACACAATCTGGAAAGTTCCTTCCTGGTTTTAAAAGAAGCAGAAACTTTCTGAGAACTTGAAAGCTTAATCAACTCATTGTATCTCGACCTTTCACCAGAAAAATAGATATGAAAAATTTTTCTTCTTCCTGTGAGCAAAACCTCTCTTACAGGATTTAATCCGTAGAGGAATTCCCTATCCATGAATGATTCTCAGAATCTCTGCAACAGTTCTTACAGGATCAGGGCTATTTCTGATTGGCCTGCCTACTATGAGAAAATCAGAACCATTTTCCACAGCCTCTCTTACACTCATGGTTCTTTTCTGGTCATCTCTACTCCCCCCATAGAGGGTAATTCCAGGAGTGAATGTAAGGAAAGAATTCGAAGTATTTTCCTTTATCTTTTTTGCCTCAACGGGTGAGCACACAACCCCATCCAGCCCGGCTTCAAATCCCATTTTTGCAAGATGGATAACAGCTTCTTTGGGAGACAGACTAAATCCAACCCTTTCCAGATCTTCTTGGGAGAGGCTCGTTAAGATGGTTACCCCTATGATAAGAGAACTTCTTCCCATTTTTTCATTCTCATCCCTCGTGGCCTCAACAGCTCTCCTTACCATTTCATACCCACCAGTAATATGAATATTAAACACGTCTACCCCCATCCTCACCGCCTGTCTGGCGGCACTGGCAACAGTGTTGGGAATATCGTGAAACTTCAGATCAAGAAAAACCTTTTTTTCCCTCTGCTTGAGAAATTCAACAACTCTGTATCCTTCTTTAAGGAAAAGTTGAAGACCCACCTTGTAAAACTCAAGGCCGGGAATTTCAACAAATGGCTCTGCCTCTTCAATATTATCCACATCAAGTGCAAAAATCAATTCCACCATTTTCTACTCAAGCTTTTTCTGAATTTTTTTCTGTAACTGTCTCACCTTTACAATAATTTCATCCGCCTTCTCTTTGGGGAGATACTTCTTGGCAAGAATAAGTCCGAAATTTATCAATTCATTTAAACCCTCAGTTAGTTTCTGTTTTAAAAGCAGGTCTTCCATCCCTGATATCTGGGCAAGGAAATTATCCTGAGATATACTGTTTTTTATATTCCTGATATATGCACCAATATCAAGTCTTCCGGAGGGATGAAAACTAACCCCCTTATAAAGGGGTCTTAACTTTTCTGGAGCCCTCTGTAAAAAGGTATTGAAAAGTTTAACAACATCAGCCCTGGGCTGATTCTTTTTGATCTCAGCCATGATCATCTTCACAAGTTCATTGTACTCCCTTGCAACCCTGGAGAGAAGATCCTGCTCTTCCTCAACATCCTCCACAACTTCAATGAGCCCCGACCTGAGTAACTCATAAACAGCTTTGTAAGCATTGAATTCCCCCAGGCCAGATAATCTGATCAATTCAGCAAGAGTTCTCTTACCATCAATCAATGACCACAATTTTTGAAGAGAGGGTGGAAGAGGTGCCTTGGGTTGATCTTTAAGTTTTCTGAAAACAACATTCTGTGAAGGGATTTTCTCCCTTATGAGATTCATCTCATCAAGTCTTCTGAAACCTTCCATAAGGATATTCTGAGTATTCAGAGAGAACCTCCCCAGATCCCTGTATACAAGTTCCCCTTCAATGAAATAATAAACCCCTTCCTGCAAAGTAAATACACTGTAAACAATTTCCTCAATCTGATATTTTATGCCTGCCCAGAGATCCTTTTCCGTAATGTATCCTTTCTCAAGAAGAATGGTGCCAAACCTCTTACCTGCAACCATTTCCCTTTCCGCTTCACGAAGTTGCTCTTTGCTTATTTTTCCAACTTTAAACAGGATGTTACCAAGCCTGTCTTCCGGGTCTGTGCTCTGGGCATAGATAATCTCTCCATTACGAAAGTAAATATTTTTTTTCAGATCATGATACTCGAAGATTAAAACCCCCGTTTTCTGACCCATATTTATAACAGAAAAGATATCTGCGACTCCAAATGAAGAAATCTTTCCAATAAAAGAAATGGAAAAATTACTGTTTTTCAAAGGCAAAGAAAGTGCCTCTTCTCGTTCAAGAAGCGCAATAGAGGAGGTCAGTATGTCAAGATATACTTTCATTCCCTGCTTTAATCTGTATTTCTCAACGATCTGTGCAGGGAATTTCAGCTCTCCTTTAGGACCAAGTTCAAGAAGTATTTTGTTATTTGGCATGTTCTTTATATTTTTCTACCGCTTTCTCTATTTTTGAAAGATCTTCCTGATTCAGGTTCTTTCTTCCCCATTCAAGTACCTTACTGAGAAACCAGTTAATCCCTCTATCCGAAATCTCCTTCCTCTCTTTAAGTGGAATGGTGCTTAAGTTTTCAATTAACTTATCAACATTGAGTGTACCATCCCGGTAAAGTTGAACCCGATCAAAAATCCTCCCAAGATCATTCATAACTCCACCAAGCGACTCATTTATAAATGCACGGAAGTTTTCACCAAGTCCTCTTTCTCTGGCAAAATTATAAATCTGTATCGTCAGTTTGTTCAGCAGCCCAAAATTATTCTCAATTATATCCATAACCTCTGATTCAACTTCGATCACAGTCCTGGCAAGTGATTTTTGAATCATGATTATCTTTTTGCGCGCAAGTCTATTCAGATTGATAAAAAGTGTTACATCACGAAGCTGAAGAGCTCTCTTCATGGAGAGAAGCGAAACCTCCCCACCTTCTTCCTCAATATAACCCATAATCTTCTTTTCAAGTGGATTAAGGAGAACCGTATCCGGATTATACTCAAGCACACTAACTACCATATACCCAAGGTTAGTCTCATCAGCCACCTCTGCAAATGGTGGAGTAGTCTTCAACCCTCTTATTATCAGGGCTTCAATGTCCAGATCAATTTTCTGTATTCCTTCAAGAACATTCTCTCCCTCCAGAAAATAGAATCTTCCATTTCTGTATTTGAAAAGGGAAATAACAATATTCTCAACCTGGGTTTTTATTCCAAGATCAAGATCAGAAGGTTTTATGAAACCCTTTTCCACCAGTATAGAACCAAAATGTCTTCCCGGTGCAACCTCTTTGCTCGCCTCTTCAAACTGCTCCTTTGTAATCTTTCCTTCTTTCAAAAGTGTTTCACCAAGTCTATCATCTTTAATGGAAGACTGCGCAAAAATCAGCTCACCATTACGGAAATAAAGCGTTTTTTGAACATCATTTTCAAGGTCAAAATTGAGAATTCCTGTCTTCATGTATATGTGAAGAACATCAAGCAGATCCTCAACATGAAAACTCCTCATATCACCCCAGAGGGTGAGATAAACTGGCTCTTCTCTGGTAGCAGGAGTTTTTTTCTTCAAAATCAGCAATTCTGCACCGCTGAATATTAGAGAAAATCTATCTTTCTCAGGATGAAAAGTTTTTGGCAGAAGTGATCTGGGAATTTTAAGGATAAAATACTCGCTTTTTTCCATCGCACACCTCACAATTATTCTAATAAAATCCCCTTTTACAGTCAAATCAGGAAGATTTAACTTCAGGCGAGGTAGCCTTTCAGAAGAAAAATAGAAGTTGTGAAATAGGTAAAAATACCGATTATATCCATTGTCGTGCTTATAAATGGACCAGTGGCAACAGCAGGGTCAACTTTTATGAAAGCAAAAAAAAGCGGTAAAAATGTCCCCACAAAGGAAGCTATGGTCATTTCAGCTGTCATGGACAAAACCACAACCAGTGTAAAAACCGGAATCTGGGTACTGCGAAAAGCTGCTATCAATCCAACAAGTATTCCATAGATTGCTCCAAGAACAAAACCTGTAATTACCTGTTTCTTTAACAATTCAAAGGAATCTTTCAACTTTACTCTTCCCGACGCAAGTCCAGCAATAACAATGGCCGCAGATTGCTGTCCAATATTACCACCCATACCCAGTATTATTGGCATAAACGACGCAAGTATTGCAAGCTTACTGATAGTTGGCTCATAGTAATGAAGCACCTCTATTTCAACTATCCCCCCCACCCAGCTCCCAAAAAGCCAGGGCAATCTTCTGGCAACATTTTTTCTGACATCGAGGCTTTCTATGAGACTTTCTCCTGCACCGGCCATCTTCAAAAGATCCTCTTCAGCCTCTTCCCTGATAACATCCACCACATCGTCAATGGTTATGATTCCAAGAATCCGACCGCTATTGTCCACAACGGGTAGCTGAACGAGATTATATCTGGCAAAGAGCCTGGCAACCTCTTCCTGATCCATGTATGGATCAACTGTGATTAGCTGGGTATTCATGATTTCACCTACCGGCTGATCTGGATCAGAACTTACAAGCTGTTTAATCGAAGCAACACCAAGAAGTCTGTTTTCACTGTCAACAACATAGACATAAGGAAGTGTTTCAACATCTTCAAGTCCTTTTATCTCTTTCAATACATCACCTATCTTCTCTTCTGGATGCACAGAATAGAAGGTGGGTACCATCAATCTACCTGCTGAATCTTCGGGAAAGAGCCTGAGACTGGTAATTTTCCTTTTCTTCTCCTGAGGAAGTTCATCAACAATATCTTCAATTTCCTCTTTTTCTCCCGGCTCTTCAATCTCGTCCATTATGAAAATAATTTCATCACTTGGCAGATAAGTGAAAATCTTTTTCACAATATCACCTGGAAGCTTTTCCACAATATCGGCAGCCACATCCTCGTTCATGTAAGTGAGAACTTTTGCCATTTTCTTTGGATCTTCAAGTGCCATCAATATTTCAACCATTTCATCAACAGAAAAATCCTCAATTGCATCAGCAATCTCTCCAGGATGGAGTCTGCTGAGAAATCTCCTTAACAGAAACTCCTCCCTCTTCTTGAGGATCTTACGTAAATTTCTTCTTATAATTTCAATTTTTGCGCTTGGACGGTCCTGTTTTTTTTCAACCTTCACATTTTTCCCCAATCACCCTTAACTACAGAAGGTCACATTTTTTTAAAACTTTCTCAACTTCTTCAATACACTTTGTTGTTTCTTTGTTACTCTCTTTAAAATAAAGTTTTACTTCCACTTTTCCATTTTTGCCATAGGAAGATATCTCATGAAGTTTATATTTACCTTCAGTTTCTTTTAAAAACAGCTGAAAGGCTTCTTCCGAATTAATTTTACCGGTTGCAACATTTGCCACAAGATCAAGAGTTACTCCCAGATTTGTAGCAAGCCTCATTAACTCCCCGATATCATGGACCTTTTTCTTCCCAAACTTCCACTGATGAGTGTATTTGTAATCATAATCAATTAATCGCCCTATTTCGATGTCCTTTATAAACTCCTCAGATATCTCCTCATCTTTCAGATTTTCCTCTTTCTTCAACTCATAGAGCACCACTTTTCTTGCAAAAAGAAACAACTCCCTTGAAGCAGGATATTTAATTTCATAAACCTTTCTCTTCACTCTCCTCTTCATAATTCCCTCCTTTCAAATTTTCCTCAATTATACGATATCATTCTTTTCTTTCAAGAAAAATTTAAAAAAACTTTTTACACAATTTTTCCAAAATCTCTCGTTAAAAGATTTAATCATAAGTCACCAAAAGTGCACTCTGGCTTGATAGTAAAACTCATGATGTTAAAATTTATGTTATGCCAGATTCAAAAGATATATTTGAAAAATATGCTGAAAGGTACGACAGGTGGTATTTTCAGGGGGAGGGAAAGGTTCTGGCACCAATTGAACTAAAGGCACTGAAGAAAGCTCTCAAAGATCTCAGCTTTAAAAGAGCCATAGAAGTAGGAGTTGGTACCGGCTACTTCGCAAGCAGGCTATGTATCAAACTTGGGATTGACCCCGCCCACATGCCTCTAACAATAGCTGAAAGACGTGGAATAAAAACTGTTCAGGGTTATGCAGAGTATCTACCATTTGAGGACAGTTCCTTTGATCTCGTTTTAATGGTTGTAACAATATGTTTTGTCGATGATCCAGTAAAAAGTTTCCTTGAATCATCAAGAATTTTAAAAAAGGGTGGTTACCTGATAACTGGAATAGTACCTGCCGAAAGTGAATGGGGTAAGCTATACATAAAAAAGGGGCTTGAGGGCCACATCTTTTACAGCAAGGCAAGATTGTTCACTGTAAGAGAAGTAATTGAAATGGGAGAAAAAGTGGGATTGAGATTTTCTAATGCTGTAAGTACCCTGTATCAGAAACCTTCTGAAACTCCTTCCCCTGAGGAAAAATATGTTTTCAGAGCTGATGAGGAAGCCGGATTCTCTGTCATTGTAATGCAAAAAAGCATCTGAAAAAAAATCAAAGAGGAGGCGTTCGCCTCCTCTTTGATTACGCATCGAAGTAAAGGAAGAACTCGTATGGATTTGGCCTCTGTCTGAGAGGAGCGATCTCCTTTTCCCTCTTGTACTCAATCCAGGTCTGAATAACCTCTTCTGTGAAAACATCTCCCTTGAGGAGAAATTCGTGATCTTTCTCGAGAGCATCGAGAGCCTCTTCAAGGGAAGCTGGCATCTGAGGCACTCCCTTCAATTCTTCAGGTGAGAGTGAGTAAATATCCTTATCCAGAGGTTCGCCAGGATCAATTTTGTTCATAATTCCATCAAGTCCAGCCATAAGCATTGCTGTGAAGGCAAGATATCCATTGGCAGTTGGATCAGGGAATCTGACCTCAATTCTCTTGGCCTTTGGGCTCGGGCTGTACATTGGAATCCTTATTGCTGCACTTCTATTCCTGCTGGAATATGCAAGATTCACTGGAGCTTCAAAACCGGGAACGAGCCTTCTGTAAGAATTAACAGTTGGATTTGTAAATGCTGCAATGGCTGCTGCATGCTTGATAATACCACCAATATACCACATTGCAATCTCACTCAATCCACCATATTTGTCACCTGCAAAAACTGGTTTTCCTTCCTTCCAGATAGACTGGTGGGTATGCATACCACAACCATTATCATTGTAGAGTGGTTTTGGCATAAAGGTAGCAACTTTTCCATGCTTCCTGGCAACATTTCTCACAACATATTTGAACCACATCAGCTTGTCACCCATCTTCACAAGACTGTCATATCTCATATCAATCTCACCCTGTCCAGCAGTGGCCACCTCATGGTGAGCAGCCTCCACATCAATCCCGAGAGAAATCAGAACCTGCACCATTTCATTCCTGAGATCAGTAAGAGAATCAGAAGGCATAACGGGGAAATAACCTTCTTTGTGCCTTATCTTGTAACCAAGGTTTGGATTTTCCTCTCTGCCAGTATTCCATATTCCTTCAATTGAATCAATGAAATAAAAGGCATAGTTGGGATCAGATGCATATCTGATATCATCAAAAATAAAGAACTCCGCTTCCGGTCCAAAATAGGCTGTATCACCGATTCCGGTGGACTTCAGATAATTCTCAGCCTTCTGGGCGATGTATCTTGGATCTTTGTCATAGGGTTCCCTGGTAATTGGATCAACAATGTTGCAGATGAGACTCAATGTTGGAACCTCAATAAATGGATCGATAATAGCAGTATCGGGATCAGGGACAACCAGCATGTCACTGGCATGGATGGGCTGCCAACCCCTGATGCTGGAACCATCAAAACCAAATCCCTCTTCAAAACTTTCTTCTTTTAACTCGCTGATTGGTACCAGAAAATGCTGCCAGGTTCCCAGAATATCGAGAAACTTCAAATCAACCATCTTTACATCATTCTTCTTGGCAAACTCAATCACTTCTTTTGGTGTCATAGTAACCTCCTTCATTTATGGTTTTAGATAGCATCCTCACCCTTTTCACCGGTTCTTATCCTGATAGCCTCTTCTACATTGTAAATAAAAATCTTACCATCTCCTATTTTGCCTGTCTTTGCAGCATTAATTATTGCCTCAACTGCTTTATCAACTAGATTATCAGGGACCACGACTTCAATCTTTAATTTTGGTATGAAGTCAACCACATACTCTGCTCCACGGTAAAGTTCCGTGTGCCCCTTCTGTCGCCCATAACCTTTAACCTCACTCAGGGTCATCCCCTGAACCCCTATTTCATTAAGGGCTTCCTTAACCTCGTCAAGTTTAAAGGGCTTAATAATTGCTTCGATTTTCTTCATAACAACCTCCTTTTCTCAAAAACTACAACTGGAATACCATTTTCTCATAACTTAACCTGCGGATTTAAAAAGTGTTTTGCCTAAAAAGTAACCAATCCTCCCTTTTTATGCCGAAAAAATATGCAATCAACTTTTTTTCTTAACTACCAGAACCTTTCCTAATATTTTGCCTTTCCCGATTAAAATGTCAAGGTATCTCGAGGAATCCCCTTTGAGTAAATAGAGACCAAATATTTGCAGGATCAATCTGTGAACCACAAAAAAATCTTTTCTTTTGAAAACCAGTATATCACCCTTTCTGATCTTTCCATTTCCAACCACGATAAAATCACCCGGTGCGAGAGCAGGCCACATGCTGTATGAGGATACGCTCATAGTTACAGGATTCCCTTTTTGCAGTAATTCACGGATTAATTCAATTTTACCTTCCATAACAGAGGAATCAGCAATAGCAGGATAAGTTCAAACAACGGAAAAGTTCCCATACTGGAACAACCTTCAGAGCTCTCCTCTTCCCTTTCCACTGCAAGCCTTCCAGAAGGCTCTTCAACAGAAATCGAAGTACTTTTTGAAGAAGCAGTGGAGTATCCCCACAGGTCCATCGTTGGATCCCCAATCAAACTGAAAGTATAGTCCACTTCCCTCATCTCTGGATGGTCATTTGAAAAGAACTGGAAAGCAGAATATAAAGCGTCTCCTAATCTTCGTTTTTCCCTGTCAAAGAAATTTGAGGCAAGGTATTTTGAAAATTCTTTCTGTGAGTTATATTCAGAATAATCTGTGAATCCTATGGAAGCGGAGGCTCCCCTATCAGAAATAACAAGGTTTCTCCCAAGCGAACCGGGATAGTAATGATAATAAATACTGTTGGCAAAGCAGGTTATCTGAAAAACGATAAAAGGCGATGGAGAGAGTTTCATTTCGTTTAGGTCATATCTTCCCTGAGTGGGTTCAACAGAAAGGAGATAGTAGGGAGGTTCATCATAGATTGCACTCCAGAAGGTAAAAAAACCATGTCCCGTATAAATTAGATATCTTCCTCCTTCAGAAAATTTTTTTATCAATTCAGTGTGCGCTTCCTCCATGGAGAGATCTGTAAGGTCAATCCTGAAAACTGGAAATCCTGGCGGAAAATATGAAATCATTTCATCAGCAAAGTTAGAAAAATCAAATCCATTGTTATCCCTATCATTTACAATGACATTGTAACTGGAATTTGCAGTTTCGAACCTTATGATCTTATTCACGATATTTCTCAATTCCGTTTCATCAGTAACAGGCAATCTTCCTACCATATAATCAATCACCCCATCACTGTCTGGATCAGCATAGTAAAAATCGCTCCCTGTATCGTAAAATCTGTAAATTGTAGATGAATATTGAGGATTTTCATTCACAGATCTGTACTCCGGAGATGGAACAAGATCCCACATTCCCTCGAGATAGCGTGCACCTGGAGGCGATATGATGTCATTTCTGGGAGCGGAAGTTGACATTCCAACGAGAACAAGATACTTCGGAAAATTAATCCAGACTCTTTTCATATACCTGAGAAACTCTACAATAGCCCATGGACTTTTATTATCGAAACTGAACCAGTGGTATATTTCATCTGTTGAAACTTTCAAGATATTAAGACCTTCTGCGGTCCTTCGAGTTATCCATTCTTCCAGAGCGGAAGAGGTCAAAAATCCAGGATAGGTGATCACAACCACATCAGGCTCAGGTAAAAGATCTGGAATTAAGGCTTTCTTCCTTTTAACTCTGATCTGTTGTGCAGAATTCAGTT
>JALSQH010000117.1 GCA_026985515.1 bacterium | reverse complement strand
GAGGTAAACACACCCTTATACCCGATGAAAGAGAAGTAATACTTCCATAATTCACCTGCAGTGGATTAAAAGGGTCGTCAATTTTAAGCAGAATGTAGGGAGGAGCCGCGTTCCTGATGCTGAAACATGAGTTTCTGGTTACATGTAAGAAAAGCTTTCCATTTTCCAGGATAAACTTCGATGGATATCTTATTGAGACTTTATCTATCCAGATACCGCTTCTTCCATCTGAGGCTCCTCTGAAGGACAGAGTATTGCTTTTTCCAATTTCACCACATGTGACAGTGAAGCTATAAGCATTATATTTGTAATCAGTTACCGGGGAGGAAAAAAAGAGTTTATGGTTTATTTCTACCTTAACTTTAAACGTAGAATAAACTGAGTAGGGAAAGCCATAAATAAAAAAAGTAACTGGTAAGGTAAATTCATTACAGTAAAGATCAGGGAGGGAAAACTTTAAATCTCCATCGGGAGGAAGAAACCCTATTCCTCCTCCAGTATATCCCCAGTACCAGTGAACTCCCGATGTACCTTCTACCGGGTATGGAACATAGTAATAATTTTTTTCAAAAACCACCGTCTTCCAGAAATAGGAACTTTCCACTCCGCCACCATTATACGAAAAAAGCTGTGCATTCTTCTGCGACTCCTCCTTTAATTCTCCTTTCTGAATCAGGGAGTATCTGTAAGGAATAACGGGAGCGTAAAAATATTTTTTAATTCCTCCAAAGACAGGCAACTTTCTCCCCCACATATAAACGGCGCTACTGCTCAGAGTTTCGGGAAGAGAATATACAGCCGGAGAAGTAATCTCAAATGAATAGTAAACTTCACCCCACGAATGGGACGGGAGCATCAGAAGTAGAAGAATAACCAGGAAATTCATCTCTTCTTTCTGAGTAGCCTCTTGAAAGGAATAAGTATCAATCCTGCAATCAGAATCAGCCCAATCAGACTACCTGCAGGCACATGGGAACAACCGGAAGATTCATGAGGCCCAGATGAATTTTCCACAAGAGGTGATGTTCCAGCTCCAGAATTATTTCCTACCTGATTCCCCGAAAGAGAAACTTCTACTGGTCCATAATACTCGCTCTTCCCGTTACTTCTCACAACTTCAAGTTTGTAGAAAAGTTGTGGAGCAGGAGTAATTACCCTCAAGAGAATTGTATAGGTGGAATGTATTCCCTTAGATTTTATCAAAGTTCCATTTCTCTTTGTGAACTTTCCGGATGCAGAGGTGGACTCAAGTATATTAAAGCCACGTACATCCTTTTCAAAACCGGTTTTCCATGTTACCAGAAGTGTCTCTTGATTCTGTGGGATCACCCTGAAGTACTCCAGAAAATTTGCAGTGGTTCCTGGAGAATCATCAGCAACAGTGAAATCGGAAGAACTGTCAGTGTCAGTACCGTTTGGAACCCTGGAATATGTAGAACCAAGAGATTGTGTTATAGGTGACATACTTCTTGACGAATCATCCTGAGCAAACATGTATGGAATATCTGAAACTGAAGTTGCATCACTGCACTGATTCGCAACGTCTGTATCATCAGAAGCGTATACCTTAAAATTTGGATATGATTCATTTGCATATGAACCACACTTGGTTGGATGAGGATCAGGTGATCCAAAACCTGTGTCCCATGCTACATAATCAGTTACCAAGTATAATGTGGTTCCATAAGTATTATAGACAGCAGTTCCTTTACCATATCTTGCTGCAAGAATCACATCATCAGCAACACTGCTCCAAATGTCATCTCCTTCTCGATTCATATAGAGAACAATTTTATTATCACCATCACACGAATAATCGTCGGTTCCATTTGTGTTATAAATAACAACATAACAACCAGGAGCAACATCAAGTTCATCTGTAAGATTGGGGTCAGAAGGAATTCGATAATCACAGTCAGTATAGTTACCTGGGGATGTAGGGGTTGCATCTGAACAGTTTGGTGCGCGATAATTAGCCTGATCCCAGGTATTATTATTTTGACTGGAAATGATCCAGTCCCATATATTTATGGTCTGATCAGAATTGTTGTATAATTCTATCCAATCAGGGGAACTTGCTGAACCATCACCACCAGGCTGAACCTCATTGATAACAATACCCGACCCAATATATCCCCAACCTGATACCGGAAGAATGAAAAAAAAGAAAATGATTAATTTCCTCATAATCCCCTCCCTTTAACTTGTCAACACTGAGCAGGGGGGTGTAGATCCAGACGATTTTCCACCACTTGTAGAAGGACACACATTTGCCCTTGCCTCTATTTTTTCCCTGCTGATAATTTTCGGCTTGATATACCTTTTCTTTTTCATTTTCATCCTCCTTCCCACCTCTAATTATATACCTCATTTACACATACTGCAAGTATTTTCATGCAAGTTTGCACAATTTACATTCCTCTGATAATCTTTAAAAAAGGAGAGAGGAAATGATAACACTGGAATTTCTTGAAAGGGTAAAGCTTTCTGAAAAACCCTATGGCCAGCTTTTCGTCGGGTATGTTTTTCTCAAACCTCTATACCTTATGAGAAAAGTTGAAATAATCTTTGAAGGAAGGGAAAACATACCTGATCAGCCCGTTATCTTCATAATGAATCACACAGACCGTTATAATTACTGGCCCTTTCAGTACAAACTCTACTTTGGAAAGCCAAGGCACAAATATCCCTTTATCACCACATGGGTAAAGGGCAAATACTACGAACACCCTCTCCTGGCATTTTTTATGAACATGACCAACAACATTCCTGTACCATCCAGGGGCTACCTGCTTGCAAAAGACTTTCAGTATATGTTTGGGAAAAAAGAAAAAATGAGCGACAGAGAATACAGACTTCTCAGAAATTATGTTGATGGGAAAATTGAAGCGGATGTATTTAAAGAGGAAAAGATGGAGCGACTTATTAAACTCATATCCACTCCTCATGGTGACTATGATCCCGCAAAGAGTGATTACAGAACCTTCATAAATGAAACTTTTTATAAGATGATGCAGAAGGTAAGAGAATTGAATGAAGAAGCCCTCTTCAACAAGAAACTCAACCTTCTTGTCTTTCCAGAAGGAACGAGGTCAAAGAGATTAAAAGAGGGACACATTGGCGTGGCTGAGGTTGCTCTAAGCACAAAGGTACCTGTTGTGCCGGTAGGATGCAACGGCAGTGATAAATGCTATCCGGGTGATCTTCCTTTTCCGGAAAAGAACTGCAGAGTCCTTTACAGAATAGGAAAACCCCTCACAGTAGAGGATGAATTGAAAGAGTTTAAAATCGATGAAGATTTTGTGCCATTTACACCGGAAGCTGAGAAAAAATACAGAGAAAAATTTGAGGGAGCCATCAACCTGATGCTGAGAAAAATTAATGAATTGCTCGATCCCGAATATCAGATAGATAAGGATACAAGAATCAAAACCGGAATGGACAGGTTCGTATGAAAATCAACATAAAGATTGAACCGGTAAAATTCAGGGAAGGAAAAATAATCCTTCTTGATCAGAGAACAATTCCTGAAGAAGAGAAGTACATTGAAATTACAAATTTTCGGGATGTTCCTGTGGCCATAAAAGACATGATTGTTAGGGGAGCTCCTGCTATTGGGGTTACAGCAGCATTTGGCTACGTGATGGGCATAAAGGAAGGGATTTCTGAAGAGGAAGTTTTTTCCATTCTTTTAAATACAAGACCCACAGCAGTGAATCTGAAAAACACTCTGAAAATAATGAGAGAAACATGGAGTAAAAACAACCTCCTTTCCCGAGAAAAATTGATTGAAAAACTGACAGAAAAAGCAAAGGAGATTTTCAATACAGAGAGGGAAAGAGAATTTAAAATGAGCGAAATAGGTGCTTCCTTATTGCCAGAAAAAGCTACCGTTCTGACCCATTGCAACACAGGTGCCCTCGCCACAACAGGATGGGGAACTGCTCTTGGAGTCATAAGAACTGCCCATTATTCAGGCAGGGAAATCTTTGTATGGGTCGATGAAACAAGACCACGATTACAGGGAGCAAGACTCACAGCATGGGAACTCTCAAAGGAGAGTATTCCACATAAGATTATTGCAGACAATGCT
>JALSQH010000116.1 GCA_026985515.1 bacterium | reverse complement strand
TTGAATTAATTCTCCTTGTCATTTTTTTTCTGTTTTCTGCCTTCTTTTCAGCATCAGAAACTGCTTTTATGGCAATAGACAAATTGTGGATTGAGATAAAAGTACTTGCAGACAAAAAGGGGAAGAACCGCAAGATAAGGAAAATTAAGCAGATAACATCGGAGCCCGGGACCTTTCTGAGTGCGATTCTTGTGGGGAATAATCTGGTAAATGTTGCCGTTTCCTCTATTGGCACCGCTCTGGCAATTAAGTGGTTTGGTGAAGAACAGGGTGTCGTGATTGCCACAATATTTATCACCCTTTTCCTTCTCATCTTTTCTGAGGTCACACCAAAGACTATAGCTTCATACAAACCTGAAAAGATTACAGAACTTTTTGTATATCCGATTGATTTCTTTATAAAACTTTTTGCTCCCATATCATATTTCGTGGATTCCATAAGTCATGGAATTATCAAAATTCTGGGAATAAAGATTGAAAAAAAGGAATCAGGACTTCAGAGGGGTCATATTAAACATCTTCTCAAATTGTGGGAGGAACAGGGGATACTGAGTGATGTGGAAGAGAAGATGGTGAGGGGGCTACTATCGTTGAAAACTCTTGCCGTGGAACATGTGATGAAGCCGAGAGATAAAGTGGTGGTGGTAGAAGAGGGGAATTCTTTTGAGAAGCTTCTCTCTACGGCTGTGGATTCCCATTTTTCAAGATTCCCTGTGGTTGATCCTGAATCAGGCCTTGTTAAGGGGGTTGTTCATGTGAAGGATCTTCTCAGGTTTTGCAGGTCGGGTGGTAAGGAGTTTAATGTGGATATGATTATGAGAAAACCTGTTTTTGTCCATCCCGAAAAAAATTTATGGGAATTGTTTCTCATCCTCACGAAATCAAGGGGAGAGATGGCCATTGTGGTGAATGAGTATGGTGATTTTCTGGGAATTGTTACTCTTGAAGAGATTCTGGAGGAAATTGTTGGAGAAATTTACGATGAGTATGATGCATTTGGAATTGAGGAAATAAAGTTAATCAGTGAGAACATTTATGAGGTTGATGGAAGGATAACTCTTCATAAGCTTGAGGAAAATCTTGAAGTTTCATTTCCTCCGGATGAGGGAAAGATTCTTTCAGAGTATTTAATAAACATTTCTGGAAGGGAATTGAAGGAGGGTGAAATTGTCGAAGATGATGAACTCATCTACAAGATTTTGAAGATGAAAGGTTATCATCCAGAGAAGGTGAGAATCATAAAAAAGTCTGGAAAGGAGATCAGATAATATCAACTCCGTCAGTTTCCTCTGGTGAGAATTCAATTTTTCCGAGACGTGCCACGGCATTGAAAATGTCCAGAATCCTGGGATGAACATTGTCCCGGCAGGATATTCCATTCCCAAGTATAAAAAGGATGGTAAACATTGAGGAGGGTATCATTGCTCCATGATCCCCTTTCACCATTCTCATGAATGAGAAGTGTTCCTTTGCAGTTAAAACAATGTCGCTTGTGGTTACATCTCTATCAAAAGCTTTGGAGAGGAGAGGGGGACCACCGGGGTGAGAATGCTCCCATGTGAGGTTTATCCAGGTCTGCTCATCGTGAAAAAAGTGAGCAAAAACGGGTTCCCTGAAATTGGTTTCATTTACTTCTGTTCCGATCCAGATGTGCTCTCTGATCATTTTGTCATCAATGTAACCCAGGGGATCCTTTCCGTATGGTACCTGGTAAAGAAAAAGAGGTTTTTTTCCTTCCCATTTTCTGTAGATGATCCCTCTTGTGTCGCCGTAACCGTACACTTCCACAATATCTTTATCCTTTTTCATGAGAATGAAGTCTATTGCTCCTATTGATGTGATCAGATTTTTCAGGTCGTACATGAACAGGGGTTTTGATCTGTTAGGATAGTTTCTCAGTAGTTCACCGGGAGCAAGTGAGTTCCACGGCTGTGGTTCACCATTTACTATGTTTCTCACATAAAGGTCTGCAATGTTTGACCCTGCTGGAAAAAGAAGGAGATCCACATCTTTTTCAAGTATTCCCATCAGATTTTCAGTTATGAGGGCAAGAGGATTCCCCGCATCGAAGGTTGAAAGTCCGTAACCTCTCAAAATTCTTTCCATGGGAATATGATTACCACTGGGACTTATTCCGTGATCACCGAAAATAACGAAACTGCTGAGGTCAAATAGAGGTTTTCCATTGTATTTTTCCTTTTTCAGAAAAGCCACAAGGTTTCCTATTAATTCATCAATCTTTATAAGGCTTTCCACATATTCGTCTGAAAATGGTCCAAAAAGATGCCCATTGAGGTCTGCAGAGTTGAGAACTATGAAAATCAATTTATCCGGTTCGGGATTCCTCGTGAGAAAATCCTGAAGTTTGACCATCTGGACCTCGTCGTAGTTAATCCAGCGAAGTCCTGTAAAATCTGAAATAAACTCAAGCTGATAGAGAATTTCGTTGTAGTAGGTATAGTGGGAATCACGAATATGGGCTTTGAAAAAAGAAAGAATAGTCCATCCCTTTTCTTTAAACATGTGCAGAAGGCGTAGATTTCTCTTTCCCCATTCATCAAGAAGAAATTCATATCTTTTAATTTCCAGTGACTCCCTGTCAAATGCATGAATCGCTTTGGGAAGACCTGAAAATCGGAAGGAGTACTGTCCCATGAGTATCTCTGGAATTGCAGGTGCAGTGGTGCTCGGAAAGGTTGAAAGACTTTTTTTAAAGCAACCATCCTTCTCTTTCAGAAGGGTAGAAAAATTTGGTAATCTTCCTTCCCTGAGGAGTGTATTGAATACCTCATAATTTGTTCCATCAATCATGATAAGAAAAATCAATTTACCTTCTTTCATTTTCTCCTCTTTTCAGAATTTTTATAAACTTTACAAGGTCCTCTTTTCCTATTTTCTTTGCGACCTCCATACCATCAATTATTTCTCCAATTACGGTATCTTTACCATCAAGGTATGGGGCATCGGTAAGGAGTATGTAGAACTGGGAAGTTACTCCCCCGCTGAGGGGATCCTTTGCCAGGGCTATCGCACCTCTTATGTGATGGAAATTCCCCGGAGGTATAATTTTTGGTTTGAAGGCAGATAAGTGGGGATTGTTTTGCGGTGCCCCAGTCTGGATTAGAAATGGAAAGGGTTTTTTTACAACCCTTATAAATTTTTTCCCATTGTAAAACCCTTTTTTCACAAGGTCAAGAAAGATTTTCGCACCTTCAGGTGCTTTTTCCGGATATATTTTGCCGATCATTTCCCCTTTAGTGGTGGAGATTAATATGGTTACCT
>JALSQH010000115.1 GCA_026985515.1 bacterium | reverse complement strand
TCCCTATCTTCTTTTTCCCCCTGAGATTTTCTCTCAAAGCATCTATCTCTTTGTGGATGGGGAGAATAAGATGCGCAGAATCACTGATATAGAATCTACCATCAAAATTTATACCCATGCTCCTGAAATTTTCAATTTCTTCCATCAAAACATCAAGATCTATCACCATACCATTTCCTATCACAACCATTGTATCCTGATAGAGAATACCTGAGGGAATGAGATGGAAAATAACTTTCTTACCATTTACAACCACTGTATGACCGGCGTTATTTCCCCCCTGAAATCTCACGACTATATCTGATTTGCTTGCAAGATTGTCCACAATCTTCCCCTTTCCCTCATCTCCCCACTGCGCACCAATTATTACTACTCCAGGCATATCTTACTCCTTTCTATTTCATAAAATAGAAGCCACCGTTATAAGATCAATGGCAAATCCCGCGGCAGGTGCTCTTTTCCCGAACCTCTCCAGCAACCCATCATACCTTCCCCCCACTATTACCTCTGATCCGTCATCACATATTACCTTGAAAATTATACCGCTGTAATAGGAAGAGGGAGGAAAAAGCAAAGGGTCTATTTTCACGGTAAAGCCATTTTTTCTTCTTATTTCCTCAGAAACTTTAAACAACTCCTCCACTTTATCTGCCAACTTCCCGGGTATGCCACCATTAATTTCATCAACTGGATTTATCAGAAGCTGTTTCAGGAACTCATCGGTAGCATGCTTTTCCACACAGGAAATATCTCTTCTCTTCAAACATGGTGTAATTTCAGGATAGCTCTCACTCAGAAGATCTGTTATCTCAGAACTTCCAATTACGATAACAGGAGAAGGAAGATTAAGTGCAGTCAAAATTTCATAGAGAAGAGTAAGAAGTTTCGTCTCAGGATCAGCAGACAGATTTAACAGCTCAACACCACCCTGGAAAAGCTCCCTCTCTTCACCCGAATACTGATCCTCGATTCTCACCACTCTTTCAAAGTAATAAACACTGAAATCTTCAGGGTAACCCAGACTCCACCATGTACGGACTATCTGGGGAGTAATGTCAGACCTCAATACAAGAAGACTCCCTGAAGAAGGGTCAATCAACTTGTAGGTCTTTTTCTCTTTTTCAGGTCCTATTCCCCTTGTGAAAACCTGATGATACTCCAGAAGGGGCGGGTAAATTCTCCTTAAACCGGAATCTTCAAATATAGCAGCTAATTTCTTCTCCAAATTCCACAGGCTACCCGCTTTCTCGCCAATTATCTCCCTGCTACCAGGAGGCAAAAAATATTTTCTATCCACAGCCCCCTCAGAACTTTACCTGTCTGATTGAAATAATATCGTCAAGTTGCTCAATCTCCCTGATTATTTCCTCACCTACCGGTTCCTTTAACTGAATCATACTGAGAGCCGTTTCACCGCTTTTCTTTCTGCCCACATGCATCTGATCAATATTTATACCCTTTGATCCAAGAAGTGTTCCAAGCTTTCCAATAACTCCCGGTCTATCGTAATTTTCAATGAGCAACACAGCACCATAAGGAGCAGCTTCCACCTCAAACTCGTCAATATTCACTATACGAGGTTCCTCTTTTCCAAAGATGGTCCCTGATACTCTGTGATATCCATCCTCCGTCTTCACCTGAACCGTAATCAGAGATTCGTATGGGTGCTTCTCCGGGGATGTTATTTCATTCACCACAATACCCCGCTCCCTTGCAATGTAGGGAGCATTCACAAAGTTAACCTCTATTTCAAGAATTGGAGCAAGAAATCCCTTAAGAACTGCACTGGTAATAGGTTTAACATTAAAATCTGCAACCTTTCCACTGTACTCAATTCCAATAGCCTCTACCGGTGCAGAAATGAGCTGGGTGGCAAGAGCCCCTATCTTCTCACCAAGAGATATGTAAGGTTTTAAAACCCTGTAGAGATCAGGTGAAACTGAAGGCATATTAACTGCATTAACAATATTTCCCGTAGTCAGATAATCCAGTATCTGCTTCGCTATGGCCACAGCAACATTGACCTGTGCCTCAACAGTGCTTGCACCAAGATGAGGCGTGAGAATAATCCTGTCGTTTTTAATAAGGGGGCTATCAGCGGGAAGAGGCTCTGTCTCAAAAACATCAAGGGCAGCCCCTGCCACCTTTCCATCTTCAATTGCTTTTATAAGTGCATCTTCCTTGATTATGCCACCCCTGGCACAATTTATGATCCTGACACCGTTTTTCATCTGTTCAAAGGCTTTCTCATCAATCATATACCTTGTTTCATCAGTAAGGGGGGTATGCACTGTGATAAAATCACTTTTTTTGAATATTTCCTCAAGTGAAACAACAGAAATGGCAAGCTCCTTTGCCTTTTCAGTAGTCACAAAAGGATCATATCCCATAACCTTCATACCAAGGCCACGAGCTTTTCTTGCCACAATACTCCCTATGTTACCAAGACCAATTACACCCAGAACTTTGCCCCCCAGCTCTACCCCCATAAATTTCTTCTTTTCCCACTTCCCCTGTTTCATGGACATATGTGCCTGGGGGATATTCCTTGCCAGAGCAGCCATCATCGCTATGGCATGCTCGGCAGCAGCATTTGCGTTACCTCCAGGCGTGTTCATTACAATTATTCCCCTTTTCGAGGCTGCCTCAACATCAATATTATCAACTCCTATTCCCGCCCTCCCTATTACTTTCAACTTCTTTGCCGCCTCTATCACATCAGCCGTGACCTTCGTACCACTTCTAACAATCAGGGCATCAGCTTCTTCAATTTCCTTCAACAATTCCTCTTTTGAAAGACCAGGTTTATTAACAACCTCAACATCCGGGGATTCTCTTAATATTTTCAATCCCTCTTCCGAAAGCTTGTCACTGATAAGGATTCTGTAACTCATTTTTCAACTCCTTTTTAAACTTCAGGGAATCTCTCCCGGAGTATTTCAATGGCTGCCGCGACTCCTTTACCCCTTTCCACCCTGTATCCGAATTTTTCAAGGGCAATCTCAAGAGAAGAAAGAGCAATTATAATATCAAAGGCATCAATAAATCCCATATGGGCAATTCTCACTATTTTCCCCTTAAACTGGTTCTGTCCTCCTGCCACCGTAACGCCCATCTGATCCCTCATATATTTGGTGAGTTTCCCTCCATCAATTCCTTCCGGAACGAATGCACCCGTGGCAGAATTGGCAGGTGATTCAGGAGCAACAAGCTTCAGACCCATTGCCATAAGCCCCGCTCTTGTTGCCCTTGCAAGGATCTCGCTTCTCTTGAAGATGTTTTTCA